>CAYFTY010000724.1:0-2984 GCA_964346045.1 uncultured Bradymonadales bacterium
AGTTTGCCGAGTACAAGCGCGAGTCGCGCCGTACGACGGGCGATTATCCAGAAGAGAAATTGCCTCCCACGGCGAGCGCGCCGAGTTCGTCAAAAAACGCCACGGCGTGCAGGTCGACCTCGGATCTCGGGGGCACGCGCTCGGCTGTGAATGAACCATCCACAATCTCGAGTTGGCGTAAGAGACCGCTTGCGCCTGCAATCCACGCATCCGTCTCAGACGTCATGTAGATGCCGTTGAGCCCGGGCGCGGGCGCGAGCGACTCCGAATTCCACTCGCTGCCATCGTAGCGAGCGACGACCGCGTTGCCGCGTCCGCCGACCACCACGATATTATCGGGCCCTGTGCCGTCGAGCGAAATCAGATCGTCGCTGGTGCCGACTCCTTCTTCTGCCAGACTCGTACCATTCCAACGTAGGACGATACCGTTCTGTCCTACGATGAGAACATTCTGCGAATCGGTGCCCCAGACTTTGAAAAAAGCACGCACACCCGGACGCTCGAGCTCGGGTACGTCGACGCTGGCCCACTCTCCATTTTGCCGGCGAAGGATGGTCGCTTCGCTCTCGGGCCGGCCACGTCCCCCGACGGCCCAGACATCATCAGACGAAGAGCCCCAGACTCCCCAGAGATCCTCGTCCGTGATCGGCTCGACCGTGTTCCATATTTCTCCGTCTTCCGATGTCAGAATGGTGCCTTCATTTCCCACGGTGACCGCGCTGCCGTCGTCGAATAGATGCACCCAGTTCAAGAGCCGGGCCTCTTCGGGGAGCTCGGCGTCTTGCCACGAATTTCCGTCGTATCGACTCAGAAATCCATCATCAGGCGTGCCGCCCACGACATAGATGTCGGAGGCTGACCGTCCGTTGACATGTAAGAGCCAACGGTCTGCAGAAATCGCATCGAGTTCGATATCGGCAGGCTCTGCGGGGCCGTTCTCAGTGTCCGAACACGATAAAGTCATCGAGAAGACGATGAGAAGAGCGATGAAATGTAAAAATCGAAGCATCGAAACACCAAATTTCAGCCGCTTGCACCCTATCATAGTCGATAAAAACCAGCACACATCGTGCCAGCTATCAACGATATTCAAAAGACGCACCACATAAGGCCAGTTCGATCGGCGAGCCGGAATGTGATGCGATGGGGTCCGGGTGCTACGCTCGTATTGGTCGAATGCCACCAGGTCGAATTCAGCGTCGCTCGGGTCGGGGCCTGTGGTCTACTCGACGAGTGGGTCGCGGTCGACGCGCACCGGTGGTGACGTCGAAGGCGCCCCCGAAAGATTCTGGGTCGTGCAGGAGGCCAGCATCGCGAGCAGAACCACAAGCGCAATGTGCGACGAAGTCCGCATGCGGCGTGACTATCAGAGCTCGATGAGATGAGTACGTTTTCTGCCGCCATCCGTGCTGCTATCAGCCGCGCAGCGCAGTCGCAAAGATCCCCGGCAACTCACCCAGCGACGGGTCCGCCGCAAAATAGGTGAGCTTTTCAAGAAGCTCGTCGGCAGTCGCATGAGTGACGAACCACGGGGGACGCGGCAAGATCGAGGCTTCGCCTCGAGCGACCGAGTAGGGGAATCGTTGGAAAGGGGCGGTGACGACCGTTTTTTGCGGCCGGTCGAACATCAGCGCATTATGAACCGTTCCCACACCGCTCTGGATATCCTTTCGCTGGTGCCCGGGATACGCGCCCCAGACCGCGCGTGGTAAGAGAAAGCCTACGCCTGTCCACGCATTCACCCCGATCGTGCCATAACGAAGCTCCCCGAGTAGCTCTTCGAAACGCGTCCCGAGAGCACTCCTCGTCTCGGGATGGATAATGATGTTGGCTCCGAGTGTTCCGTGAAGCCTTTCATTCGCAAAGGCGATGGCGGCCTCGAGAAAAGCCTCGGGATCACGTTGCGGCAGGGCCGTCTGCGCCATCGCGCCGCAGAAATACTCTCGCGTGAAAGCCTCATGCTCGGATTGCGGATCGATGTCGCGCAAGAGGACGCGAGACTCGTCGAATTCCGTGACTTCGTCGTGGTCTTCGCGGGCATCATCGACCCGTTCGAGCGCACCCGGGTAGTAGGGCTCTCGAGGATCGATCGAGCGCATCACCGACTCGATTTCATCGACTAAGCGGTCTTTATGTTCCCATGGGTCGCTGAGAATCAAGACCTGGACTGCCACACAGTTAAAGCCGCCGTTATGCATTTTCTGCGAGGCGATATGCTCTGCCTGGAACGCCAGATCTTCTTCATTCCAGGGGCCCGGGACGATAATCGTCGGCCCGACTCCGCCGAGTTCGCTCGTGATGCGCCTCTCATTGATGGGATCATCCTCTCTCTTTCGTTTTTCTCCCTCGTCGCCGGTGCCGTATACGATGGCGTCGTGGGTGGTTTCGGACCCGGTGATGTGGATTTCATCGACGAGATCGTGGGTCGTCAGGTATTTGCCGACTTCGATGCCGCCGTAGGCAAAGCGCAGATAATCCTGGTCGACGAACTCGTCGAAAATATCTTCGAAAATCGGCCCGAGGTAATCATTGACCGGGTTCATTTTGACGACGCAGACCTGTCCTTCGATAAAGAGCTTATGTAAGGTGTCGAGCGGCGGAATCGAGGCGATATTGCCCGCTCCGAGGATGAGCGAGACGCAGGCTTCGGGGCGGTCTTCTCGGTAGCTCGAGGCCATGTGCTCTTCGAGCTCGTCGATGCCGACGCCAGGCTCCATCCATATCTCAGCCTTCACACCGCTGAGCAAGAGTCGCTCCCATACATCCGCGGGATGCACCCGTGCGACCGTCTGCCCGGTGACTGCCCGCCTGACTTTGATCCCGCGCAGCAGGCTTGCCTCGTCGCGGATGGATTCGAGAGTTCGTTGCAGATGGTCGCAGCCCAGAATCAACGCCCAGGGCCCAGATGCCCATTCTTCGCCAGCCAGGGGCGAATCCGATTGTCCAGCGTGAACGCGGTCTCGGGCCAGTACGGCTCGGACCGG
>CAYFTY010000725.1:0-2977 GCA_964346045.1 uncultured Bradymonadales bacterium
ATGTGTTGCTTATTCGTCCACATGCCGTCGTCCCAGCCCTGAGACGAAAGACAGACGATGGTGTGCCTTGTCATCGCGGCTCTTCGTCGAGAGCCTGCCGCGGAGCCTCGATTGCTGCGCGTATCGCGCGTCGAAGATTCGAAGCATTGCGATGGTGCGACCGACCGACGAGGTCGGTGAAGAGCTTTGCCGAGCGCGCTGCTGCGAGCGTCTGAAAGCCCATATGGGCCATTGAGCGGAAGCGCACCGGATCCCACTCCCAGAGAGAACGAAGTGCCCAGATACCACCCTGGAAATGCTTGATGGGATCGGCACCGACACGATTGGTGGCGTGGACCGTATAATCCACGAGCACCTCGGGTACATATACGAGCGGAAAATACGCAGCCACCCGAAGCCAGAGCGCATAGTCCTGTCCGCCTCGACTCAGAAGTGGGTCGGTCGGAAACATACCGGTGCGGTCGATGATCTCTCGATGCATCAACACCGTCGAGCAGCCCATGAAATTCTGTCGTATTAACTTCGAGGGTGTCGGATCGAGTTCAGGCGATGGGTGGCACGGCTCGGCGACTGAACCTTCGGTGCTCTTGCGCTCGTAGCGTGTGAACGAGAGGGCAGGGCGGTGCAGACGCTCGAGAGCTGCGACTTGTTTCTCGATCTTGGACGGATGCCAGACATCGTCAGAATCGAGGAAGGCCAGATACGTTCCGCGGGAGGCTTCGATTCCGGCATTGCGGGCCGCAGCGACGCCCTGGTTTTCCTGCTGAAGCACGATCGGATCCAGCCGATGGGCTCTCGCAACCTCGGCCGATTCATCGGGCGAGCCATCATCGACGACAATGACCTCGAGGTCGCCTTCGAAGGTCTGCGAAGCCACACTGTCGAGCGTGCGCGGCAAGAATTCCGCCTGGTTGTAGGCGGGGATGATGACACTGATGTCCATCAATCGCGACCGGGTTTCAGAAACGATTCGAGCGTCGCTCCGACTTTCATGGCGGTGCGCAGAAACTTCAGTCCCTCGCGGGCGACCTTTTCGTCGATCGTCAGGCGGGCACGGTCAAAAGAGCGCGAGAAGTACTCATCCATGAAGGCCGAAAGTTCGGGGTCGCGCTCGTGGGTCCGGTCATCGACTCCGGCATAGCGCCAGTTCTTTCGCGCAAATTTCTGCCAGGTATGGATGTAGTCGTGATGCATCACTACGTCGGGAACGTAAACAACCCGCATCTGGGCGTGCCGCAGCAGGCGGAAAGTCAGATCGATGCCTTCGTGGCCCGACATGTCTTCGGCAAAGCCACCGACCGCGATGTAGGGCTCGGTGCGGACGAACGAGCTTCCCTCGGTCACCAGGCAATCATCGACGACGTCGGGGCCTCGCGAGTAGTGGGTCGCGAGGGTCGTGAAATAGGGATGCTCTTTGGCGACGATTCGCGTGCGAATGGCCACGAACTCGTCATCTTCGAAATAACGCAGCCCATTTCGGAAGTAATCGCATTCCACCAGGCCGTCATCGTCGATGAAAGCGATCACCTCTGCACCGGCTAGTGCGACCCCGACGTTTCGCGCGCGGCAGAGATGAGCGTTTCCACGCATGCGCACTTCGATATCTGCGCGCTCTGCGACCTGGTCGCGGATGGCGTCATTGCCGGTGTTGTCGACGACGATGATCTCAACATCTTCGCGACCCACGCCGACCTGATCTCGCAGGTGGTCGATGCATTCGATAAGATAGTCCGATGCATTCCACGCGACGACAACGGCCGAGACGCGTGGTGCCGCAAGCTCGCGATGCGTGATCACCTCATCGACGATCGGGTCGTATCGTTCGAGCCAGTCCTCTCGAGAGCCGGCAGGATAATCGTCGAGCTGAGCAAGGATTTCATCGAATTGCATTTCGTCCACCATGCGGGGCAGGAATGGATAACAAGAAGCGACCGAGTCGTCGAGGCGCGCCCGCTATCAGGCGCTTTTCTCTTCCCAGGCCAGGGCGGTGGCGACGATGTGGTCGAGGTCGTCGTGTCGAGGCTCCCAATCGAGCCGCTCGCGTAGACGCGACGAATCTGCCACCAGAGCCGCCGGATCCCCCGCACGCCTCGGCGCCTCGACGACCTCGAAATCTACACCGCTGACGCGTTTGACGGCGGCAACGACGTCCCGCACCGAGTATCCATGTCCATAGCCACAATTCATGGGTCCCGATTCTCCGCCGTCCTCGAGGTATTCGAGTGCCTTGATATGGGCGGCGGCAAGGTCTGAGACATGGATGTAGTCGCGAATGCAGGTGCCGTCGGGGGTGTCGTAATCGGTTCCGAACATACTCAATCGGTCGCGTTGCCCGAGTGCGGCCTGGGACGTCACCTTGATGAGGTGAGTCGCGTCAGGTGTCGATTGACCTGTCCTGCCATCCGGGTCAGCGCCGGCCACATTGAAATAGCGCAGCGCCACGTAATTCAGACCTGAGGCATGACGGTAGTCTGCGAGCATGTGCTCGACCATCCATTTCGAGCGTCCATACGGATTGATGGGAGCCAGCGGCGTTTCCTCGTCGACTTCTGCGGCGCCGGGGCTGCCGTAGACAGCGGCGGTCGACGAGAAAATGAAGTGCTCGATGCCATAGTCGTCGCAGGCTTCGAGCAATCCGCGCGCCTGGCAGAAGTTGTTCTCGTAGTATTTGAGCGGATTTTCGACCGACTCGGGGACCACGATACTGCCGGCAAAGTGCATGACGGCTTCGATCTCGTAGCGGTGCATCATCGAAAAGACGAGGGTGCGGTCGCCGGCTCGGCCGATGACGACCGGTACGTCGGGCAGATTCTCGCGAACACCGGTCGTGAGGTCGTCGATCACGATGGGTTCGTGTCCCGCGTCGAGAAGGGCCCAGGTAACGTGACTTCCGATGTATCCGGCACCGCCGGTGACGAGGACTTTCATCTTCTTCCTGAGATCATAGGTATCGCTCGGCGATCGAGACAGCCTGCCG
>CAYFTY010000726.1:0-2976 GCA_964346045.1 uncultured Bradymonadales bacterium
CTCGCCCGGGACCGCGACGGCGACGCCGCCGTGCTCGAGATCGTGCACGAGGCGAAACTCGGCGCGACGCTCAGAGTGCCACCATGTCGGCTGATCGCATGCAGCCACTCCTCAGGTCGACGCATGAAACGTTCGGGGGCGATGAGGGCCATATCGAGCCCCCAGTAGATATTGAAGAGTAGACCGCCGACCAGCCCCATCGTGTTGAAGAGCGGGAGCCATGAAACACCGAAGTCTTCGTCGTTGACGTCGAGTGCGTCGCCGACAGCCTCTAGATTGGCGAGTACACCCCTGTGGCTCAGCTCGACGGTGCCACGCGTCGCTGTCTCCCCGGACGTGGTCTGGATGTACGCCAAACGCGGCAGCGGCGAGTCCAATGAGGGTTGCGAACCCACCGGGACTCCCTGCAGAAGGTCGGGCAGATCGGTCACGTACTTCAAAGCCCCGTATTTGGGCGGTTTGACTGCGCTTCCAACCGTGGTGCGAAAGATGACGGTCGTGGCGTTCATTCGCTCGGAAAAGCGGATGAAAAACTCGGCCTGGTCGGTGCGTGACTCACCCTCGACCTCGACCGGAGGTGCGATGGGTATGGGTGTCGCACCGATCGACATCGCTCCAAAGAAGGCCTCGATAAAATCAAAGCTCGAGGGAAGGGCGAGGATCACGCGGTCATGGCGTTGAATCCCCTTATCGGCCAGGCCGGCGCCCACGCGTAGCGCCCCTTCGGCAAGTTGTTGGTAGGTTCGAAATTCCTGCGACCCACGCGCGTCGGTGAGATAGATACCGCGGTCAGCGCACGCATCTCCTACAGAACGCAACATATCGACGAGGGTTCGCCAGGTCGGTCGATGCGATGCGAGGAGTTCACTGGTCTCGGGGGCTTTCGCGTTCATTCCACGCCCAACGATAGAAAAAACTCGGGTGATGCCCTGCGATTGTTAGGCCTTTGGGCGTCGTTGTCGAGTGTCAGAGCAGACGTGACCGAGCCCGATCGGTTGCCGTCGCGCGCAGCCGCGTGGTACCTCTACGTGCCGTTCATTTAGAGGATCCTCGGCATGAGTCAAAGAACCACAAGAGTCGTCGGTCCCGGCGATCGCGTACTCGTGACGGGAGCCGCCGGCGGAGTCGGGCGCCACGTGGTGCGTGCACTCCTCGATGCTGATTGCGAGGTTCGAGCCGTCGACCGGATCGGCTACGACGAAGCGCTCGATCTCGATACGCTGATTGAGGCTGATGAAGCAGAGTGGCTTGCCGGAGACCTCCTCGAGCTCGAACTCGACAGCCTCGTCAAAGATGTCGACGGCATCATTCATCTCGCAGCCCATGTCGGTCTCTCAGAAAGCTACGATGAACTCGTCGAGATCAACGTCGACCTCGTCGAGATGCTCTATGAAGCTGCGGTGCGGGCCGGCGTAAGGCACTTCGTACATTTCGGCACCGGGACGATCTACGAGCCGGCGCGTGGAGTGCTCGACGAAGACGCACCTGTCGAATTATCGAATGCCTATGAAGAGACCAAACTCGAGAGCGAAGAGCGTCTCGAAACCATCTCGACCGATGAGGTTCCGTGGACCATTTTGAGGCCGGCCTTCGTCTATGGCCCCCATACGAGCAGCATGAGCGCCGGGCTCGTAACGATTCCTCCAATCTTGCGTAACTTTTTACCGTTTCTTCCCGGGTTCACCGGCGGCGCACGCGCCAACTGGGCTCATGTCGAAGACGTTGCTGCTGCAACGATGGCGGTGCTTGGAAACCCCCGGGCCTTTGGTCAGATTTTCAATGTGGCCGACGAAAGAGCGCTCGCAGCAGGAGAGGTGCTCACGGCCATCACCGAGGCGTACGGCCTGCCGATCGGGCCCTTGATCCGATTTCCGAATAGCGCCGTTTTGATGGCCTTTTCGCCCGTCGTCGACCGGGACTACGTCGTCCGTTCAATTCGCTCGGTTCTGCGTCAGGTCTGGTCGCGTATCGCCCGGCGACACGGCCTCGAGCAGACGCCACTGCGGCCAAAAGTCGACCGTTCGGCGATTCTCTACGTATCCGACGATACGGTGCTCGACGCGTCGCGCCTACGCGAACTCGGATGGATTCCGGATCATCGCAGCTTTGCTGAGGGCATCGGCGAGACGATTCAATGGTATCAGGATGTCGGATGGGTTCCGCGCTACGATATCGACACGAGCATGGCCATCAAAGACAACGGTTCGTTCGGATTCGGAATCACGCAGACCCTCGATGGGGTCTGGATCAGCCGCGAAGACTCCAAACGACGACGCCTCGAAGTCACGGTCGATTCTGAATTTCATAACATCGTAAAGGCTGATTTCTCGGGTCATCTCAATGGGGTGGCGTGGTTCGAAGGACTCGTTGAAGATGTAACGGTCGAGGGTACGATCGAGGTAAAGCCGATGTCAGGGCAGACGCTCACCTATCAATTTGGATTTGAAACCGACGATGTAGCATACCGCTGCGTCACCTCGGCGAGCTTTAATCCCTTGCGTCCATTCAGCTCGATGACGCGGCTCGAGGGAGAAGTGTACGACCAACACGGCGAGGTCGTAGGACATGTCGAATTACCCTTTGACTGGGCCGATCAGAGTGTTCCGATCCTCTTGAGTTTCCGACCCCTGACGCCCTCGTCCGAGTGAAGAACGCATACGCATCCAGACCTGCGATTTTTCGAGATGTCGAACGCCAGCAGTGGGACGACTGGCGATGGCAACATCAGAATCGATTGCGCACTCTCGACCAACTCGATGCTCTTCTCGAACTGACGGTCGAAGAGCGGGCAGCCTTCAGTGCTTCGATCGAGCGTTTTCGCGTCGCGATCACGCCGCACTATCTTTCGCTCATCGATCCGGTAGATCCGGATTGTCCGTTGCGTTTGCAATCCGTTCCACAGCCGGGTGAACTCGCCCGGCACGACTTTGAACTCGAGGACCCTCTCGCCGAAGAAGAGCATATGCCGGTGCCAGG
>CAYFTY010000727.1:0-2975 GCA_964346045.1 uncultured Bradymonadales bacterium
GAAATATCGGTGCCGTGCAGGCCGCCGAGATGTCTCTCGAAGAAGCAGAAGAGCTCGTCGGAGTCATCGACGCTGACGCTCTATGCGTCCATCTGAATCCCGGCCAGGAGCTCATCCAACCCGAGGGCGACCGCGATTTTCGAGGCTGCGTCGACGGCATCGCCCGGCTCGTGGAAGAGCTCAGCGTCCCCGTCATCGCCAAAGAAACAGGCTGCGGGCTTTCGCCACGCACGCTCACGAAACTCCGAGAGGCTGGTGTCGAATGGGTCGATACCTCAGGCGCCGGGGGGACGACCTGGATCGGTGTCGAGACGCTGCGCACCAAACCCGAGGAGCGCACCGTCGGCGACCTCTTCTGGGAATGGGGTGTGCCGACGGCCGCAGCAATTTCGTACGCGGGCCACGCGGGCTTCCGCGTCATCGGCTCCGGAGGTTTGCGAAGCGGGCTCGATGCTGCGCGAGCCATCGCACTCGGCGCCGACATCGCAGGTATGGCGCTACCCTGGTTGCGCGCGGCTCACGAGGGCGGAGTCGAAAAAGCACTCACTTTCGGACAGACGACCATCCGTGCGCTGCAGACCGCCATGGTTCTCACGGGGTCGGTCGACCTGCCGGCACTAAAAAACGCGCCCAGAATCATCGGAGCGCGTCTCGAGAGGTGGCAAGAACGCGTGGCTCAGCCTTCGGATTCGAGATATTCGCGGTAGCCAGACCGGTCAAAGAGCTCGTCGAGTTCCGAAGCGTCCGACATCTTGATCTTGATGATCCACGCGGCATACGGCTCTTCGTTGATCGCTTCCGGCGAGTCCTCGAGCTCGTCGTGGACCTCCGTCACTTCGCCCGAAACCGGCGAGTAGATATCCGAGACCGCCTTCACGCTTTCGACGACGCCGAACTCGGCGCCCGCCGCAACATCCTCACCGACTTCGGGGAATTCGACATACACGATGTCACCCAGCGCATCCTGGGCGAAATGGGTAATCCCGACTGAGACGACGCCGTCGCTCTCTTCTTTGACCCACTCGTGTTCTCGGGTGAAATAGAATCCTTCTGGCAAATCCATGTCTTTCCTCTGCGAGGCTCAGGAGCGTTTGTAGAATGCTTTTTTGGTCACGCGTGCTTCGACGCCGCGACCCCGAATATCCACATGAACCGTGTCTTTGTCGAGGTGTTCTGCGTCGAGATAGCCAAGACCTATGCTTTCAGAGAGCGTCGGAGAATACGAGCCGCTGGTCAGATGCCCGATTTTCTCGCCGCTCTCGGGATCGAGCACATCGTATCCCGGGCGCAAGACCCCGCGTCCTTGGAGTACGAATCCTCGAATAAGCCGCGATGGTCCTTCGTTCCTAACCTTTTCGATGGCCGCACGCCCCACGAAGTCGGCGTCGCGATCGAGTTTCACGATCCACGAGAGCCCGGCCTCGACCGGATTGGTCTCATCGTCCATATCCGATCCGTAGAGCAGATACCTGGCCTCGAGCCGCAAAGTGTCTCGACAGCCCAGTCCGCATAGCTGCAGTCCGTGGGCACCTCCCGCCTCGACGAGCGCGTCGAACACGACGGTCGCGTCGTCTGCCGGGATATACAGCTCGAACCCGTCCTCACCGGTATACCCGGTACGCGAGACGAGAACGCCATCCACACCTGCAACCGACCCAAACCGGGCACGATAATACGAGATGTCTTCGACGTCTTTTCCGGCAATCGCCTGAACGAGCTCGAGGGCATGAGGACCCTGCACCGCGAGCTGAGCCCAATCATCGGATGCATCGATGAGTTCGAGGTCCTGCCAATCACCGACCACTGCTTTCATATGGCCAACATCTTTAGCCCGATTGGCCGCGTTCACGCAGATGAAAACTCGCTCTTCGCCGAGTTTGTAGACCACGAGATCATCCACGATACCCCCGTGTTCATTACACATCGCCGTGTACATCGCCTGCCCATCGTCGAGCGCCCGGATGTCATTGGTGAAGAGTCGATCGGCCGCTTCAAGCGCACGCGGTCCGCGTAGCTCGACCTCGCCCATATGGCTCACATCGAAGAGCCCGACGTCATTGCGTACGGCGTGGTGCTCGTCTTTGATACCCGAATATTGGAGCGGCATCAGAAATCCGCCAAAGCCGACCATTTTGGCTTCGGCCTGTTCATGGCGCGACTGCAGAGGAATCGATTTCAGTTCTTCGTTGGCCATCACATGCCTCAGCTCGTTGGGGTTGCTTCGACTACCTGCCCGTCTTCGATGCGCAGTCCGTTGGCGATCAACGTCGCCCGCAGCGTGTTGTCCATCAGGGATGCCACGGTCATCGGGCCGACGCCACCTGGAACCGGTGTAATGGTCGAGGCCCTCTCGCGCGCCACATCAAATTCGACATCACCCACGAGGCGACCATCAACGCGACTCGTGCCGACATCGACGACGACGGCGCCTTCTTTGATCCACTCGCCCTTGATCAGCTCGGGCACTCCCGTCGCAACGACGAGGATTTCCGCCTCGCGGACGTGATGCGCCAGGTCGACGGTGTGTCGATGGCAGATCGTGACCGTCGCATCGGCGCGCACCAACATCTGCGCCATCGGGCGCCCGACGATCATGCTGCGACCCACGACGACGGCGCGCTTGCCGCGAAACTCGATGCCGCGGGCATGCAACATCATCATCACGCCGCGCGGTGTACAGGGCTCGATAGCGCTCGCGCGCAACATCAGATGCCCCAGATTCACATGATGGAATCCATCGACGTCCTTACCGGGATCGATATGCTCGATCGCGGCTACACCATCGAGCTCATTCGGCAGTGGCAGCTGCAAGAGCACGCCGTTGACCGACGGGTCTTCGTTCAGTTGTTTGAGCGTTGCAGCGAGCATCGGGGCCGTTGTGGTCGCCGGCAACAGGCGCCGCTCACTCTCGATCCCAACGACGCCGCACGCTCGCACTTTATGTCGCACATAGACCTGGGATGCCGGATCGTCTC
>CAYFTY010000728.1:0-2971 GCA_964346045.1 uncultured Bradymonadales bacterium
TTGCATCACCTCGTCTACGAGGTGCTCGACAACTCGATTGACGAGGCGCTCGGCCGCTGCATCGGAGACCAGTGCTTTGACGGATGCCAGGCCAGCGGCGACTGCCGCACCGGATACGAATGCAACGATTATTTCGCCGTCGGAAAGCGCGTCTGCGCCCCTCCCGTGCGCGACATCACGATCGGTGACGCATGCGCAAGCGACGACGAGTGCACCGGTACCCTGCAGGGACGCGCGTGTTTAACCGACCAGCCCGATGGCTACTGCACGGCCCCGTGTTCAGCCGACTCGGATTGCCCGGCGACCTCGTTCTGCGACGAGAATGAGGGGCGATGCATCCGCAATTGCTCGACCGTGGGATGTCGCGAAGGCTACGCATGCGTCGACCTTGGTTCGGGCGATGGTTGTTATCCCGCCCGCGGTGGAAACCGTGCGGTGGGCTCGAGCTGCGAAAGTGCCGACCAATGCTTTGGTTACACGGGACTCTACCCCATCTGCCTGCAGGACTCCGACGGGTACGTCGACGGTTATTGCTCGGCCGTGGGATGCCTCGACGACTCGGATTGTGGCGACGAGAACGTCTGTCTCATCGAGGACGGCGCGAGCGCGGGAAGCTGCTTTCTGGGCTGCACCGAGGGCGAGCCCTGCCGGCCGGGGTATTCGTGCGAGACTCGCGGCGAAAAATCGGTGTGTCTGCCAGGCGGCGGTACCGGAAATCGATCCATTGGAGATGCCTGCAGTGACGACTCGCAATGCCCCGGAGAATGCGTCTCAGAGCTCGAAGATAACGAGGCGCTCAATGGCTATTGTACCCGGCAGTGCGGCGGCGAAATGGACCCTGAATGTCCCGGCGGCTCACATTGCGTCGAAGGACAATGCTTCCCCGACTGCCAGCCCAACGACGACGCCTGTCCGCGATACGGATATGCGTGCCGGGATCTCGATGGTGACTTCGCATTCGAATGTGTGCCAACGGGTGGAGATGGGCCACAGACAAGTGGCGACGTCTGCACTCGCGCATGGCAATGCGACCGAGGCGGGGCCGTCTGCGGACAGGTCGGAGACGGCCGTCGTGTCTGTGCCGTCACCTGCCAGATGGGCCTGTGTCCGAATGGTTCGGCCTGCGACCCCACCACAGGCCTCTGTCTTCCGGTATGTGAGACAACCGATGAATGTCGTGTCGGATTTACCTGCAGACTGGTTCCCGGCGACGAGAACGGTACGCGCTTCTGCGATTACGGAATCTTCAGGCTCGGCCTCTAGAGTGTAAAGCCCGAATCGGATCAAGCGTTGTAATCGCTGCATCCGGCAGCAAAATCGGGGCAAGAAGCGCCGATTCAGGCAAATTCGACCGGTCCGTGGTTGTCGCAGTGGTCGCCGTGCGGATGATGCAGATGACCATCCACGATGTAGTCGATGTGGTCGCCATGCGGAACGGCTTCATGACCGCATCCCGGTCCGTGAACATGATCGTCATCGTGCCCTGAACACTGGTGGTCTGGCGTGCAGTCCGCCGGGTTGGTGTCGTTCACTTCCAGCCGGTGCTCGTCCACATGATCTCCATGGGGATGATGCAGATGGCCGTCGTGCAGATAGTCGACATGTCCGTTGTGCATAATCGCCGTGTGGCCGCAGTCTTCGCCATGAACGTGATCGTGATGTTCGTGCTTCTTGCAATCTTCGGTCATTTCAAATCCTTATGTATGTGTCTCGGCAGCGTGCGCCAGGACATTGTTGAGAAGCTCGATCACATGATCGTCATCGAGCTCGTAGTACACGTGTCGACCCTCGCGTTCTCTGCGAATGAGTCCTCCACTATGAAGAGCCGCAAGTCGTTGGGACACCGTCGACATGCCGACATCGAATTCCGAAGCCAGCTCGGAAACACAATGCCTTCCTTGCATCAGCGCTTCTAAGAGCCTCAATCGAGCCGGGTCGCCCATCGCTTTGAACATTTCAGCACTGCGATCGATCACCCACTCGGGTACGAGGTCGTGCTCATGTTTAGGGTGCTCGTGTCCCTCACACCCGGGTGGGTCGTCGCTGTCCATGGTCTCACCTCGAAGCCCAACACTTCAACACTTCATGAAATGATGAAATTAACAAGAAATTCCCCAGATGCAAACCTGATTCTGAGCGGACTGCAGAGCAACGAAGGCGTTTGCCTGACAACGGCGCCGGCAAATGCAGAGGGGCCGAGCTTCTACGACTGATTATTGCGGTAGAGCCCGTGATCGCGAATGTAGTCGAGGACGGCAAGGTCGAGCAGACCGTCGACGCGCTCGCCATTTCGGAGTGCTTGTTTGAGCGCCGTGCTCGAGACCTTGGGCAGACGGAAACCACGATAGATCTTCACGTCGAGGTCTTCGGGCGACTCGATCTCGGGAGCGCCCTGTCTCGGAACGACGGTAATTCGTCCGAGCCGCGGCAACTTCTCGGGCTCTCTCCACATGGGCAATTCGGGAACGATATCCGAGCCGATAATCAGAGTCGGCTGAATGCCCGGCCGCAGCGCGTGTAGCGCACTCAAAGTCTGCACGGTGTAGCTCGGTGTGGGTAGATGCTCCTCGATGTCGAGGACCCTGACCGAGTCGAGCTGGCGAAAGGCGAGCCGACACATCTCCATGCGATCTTCGAAGTCGACCGAGCCTTTGCCGAATGGATGCTTGGCAACAGGAATCACCCAGAGTTCGTCGATGGCCTCGGTCGCGAGCATGGCGTGCGCGAGCAGGGCGTGACCAACATGAGGAGGATTGAAACTCCCACCGAGGATTCCGACGCGCCCGTTTCCGGGAAGCGGCGGTATGTAAGCATCGAGCTCGGCCAGTGAATCGTCGGCAAGCGCCATCCCCGCCGGCGAATCGATGCGCCGCGGGTTGACAGGCATCGGAATGTCGAGGGTGATTTCTTTCCGTCGCGTGCTGGGCCGGGCCCCGAGAAAGAAGAGACCGGTGTAGATCTTGGGATCGAT
>CAYFTY010000729.1:0-2969 GCA_964346045.1 uncultured Bradymonadales bacterium
GTGCCCGCCCTTTTGCAAATCGAGTCGATTCAGCGATTCATAGACCACGTCGTAATGTTGTCGCAGTTCCTCGACCTCATCATCGTGACTCATGAGTCTGCTCCTCACTCGGAAGTGTCACGTAGACTTCTTCGCCTGGCGGACCAAAGTGGACGATGTCGCCGGCTTCGATGCCTCGTGCGATGCGATACGCGTAAACGCCGCCAGGCGTCAGGCCCCCATCGACGAATCGACTTGTCGACCGGGGAGGAAGATCGGCAATTCGTTCGATGGATGCTTCCGGGTTCAGAACATCTCGCCTGAAGATCACGGTCGCCTGCGATGCCGCCGGCCACGAGAGTTCGGTAGTACGGGCGCTCAGGGGCCGTATGTCGAGGATCTCGGGCTTTGCCGGGGGTGGCGTCCATGAAACCTCAAATGGGCGGCTCTCGGTCGCGCGATCGTCGGACACCAGGACAGCGACATATGAATAGTTACCGGGGCCGAGCTTTTCGTCGCGCCACTGAATGCCACGAAGCAGCGCTTCTGAAAGTGACGCATCGAGTTCTACCGCCTGCTGCAACTCGTAGTCCGAGGACGCGTCGGATCGATAGAACTCCAGCACGGCACCCACTGGAGGGTCTTCATCCGTCGAAACGGAGAGAACCAGAGTACCGAGGCGACCTTCTACAGCCCGTATCTCGAGAGGAGAACGGGTCGAGGGCTCGGACTCATCGGATGCACCGATGACCGGCGCGAAGGTTCCGCATCCGATCAATAAGACCCCGAAGAAGATGATGAAATTGCGTCCCATGTCGCTCCCGTAGAGAGACTACCAGACGCAACCCGGCCTCGCATCAGACGAAGAGCGCCGTGAGCAAGAAGTAGAGCACGATCGAGAGAATGGCGGTGAAGGGAAGCGTGTAGATCCACGACTTCAGGATATTCCAGATGATCTGGAGATTCAGCGCATTGATACCGCGTGCAAAGCCGACTCCGATGACCGCGCCCACGATCGTGTGGGTGGTCGAGAGCGGAATCCCGAGCTTGGACCCGACGAGAATGGTCGATGCCGCGCCGAACTCGGCTGCGAACCCGCGCGTGGGCGTTATTTCGGTGATCTTGGTACCGATGGTCTCCATGACGCGATAACCATAGGTCGCAAGACCCACAACGATGCCGACGGCGCCCAGAAGCAATACCCAGGTGGGTACCGGCACTGTGGTGAGGATTTCACCGGCCTGGACGGTGTTCACGATGGCTGCGAGCGGTCCGATCGAGTTTGCCACGTCGTTCGAGCCATGCGCGAAAGCGACAAAACACGCTGTGATGGTCTGGAGATAGCGGAATACCTGCTCGATCGTCTCGTGCCTTTGTTCGCTCGTGGCGTCATCTGCGATGCGAATGTTGCGCAGAAAGAAGAGTAGAATCAGCGAAGCGATGACGCCGACAAGTGCCGAGATTCCAATCGTTTCGACCAGCCCGATGCCAAATGCTTCAATCTTGTCCTGGATATTCTTGAAGCCCTTCACGAAGAGCATCAACGAGAGCACGGTGAAGACAGGAAACGCCAAAATCGGCGACCATACACGTATGCCTCTGTTGACGTCTGTGGCATCGATGATGAATTTGCGAATGATCGTGAAGACGATGAAGGCGAGGATGCCTCCCATGACCGGGCTCGTGAGCCAGCTCGCCGAAATCTTCAGCAGACTGAGCCATTGAACATTCGATGCGCCGACGGCGACAAGGCCGAACCCCGTGATGGCGCCCACGATCGAATGCGTCGTTGAGACCGGCCATCCCAGATAGGCCGCGATATGAATCCAGAGGGCGGCAGCGATCAGCGAGGCCATCATGCCCCAGACGAAGAACTCGGCGCCGTTACCTGCTGGAAAGAGCGCGAGATCGAAGAATAACGCGGGGTCGACGATGCCTTTGCGCATCGTGTCCGCCACGCCGCCGCCGGCGAGCACCGCGCCTGAGAATTCGAAGATCGCAGCGATGATCACGGCTTCTTTGAAGGTGATTGCCTTCGAGCCGACGCTGGTGCCCATGGCGTTGGCCGCATCGTTCGCACCGATGCTCCATGCCATGTAGAAGCCAAACCCGATTGCTAACCAGAGTGCAATTTCCACAGTGTACTACCTTCGCAAGCGATCACGATGCGATGAAAAGCCGGAGCCGGTTGCCCATGCGCTCGGCATGGTTTGCCATATCTCCGACCTTGTTGAAGATCTTGTTCCAGATGAAGAGACTCCCCGGTTTGATCTGGTCTTCGATGCCGAAAAGACGTCGCGCCAGGTCATCCTGCACCAGATCGGCTTCGTGCTCGAGACGGCCTAACTCGTCGATCCGGTCGAGCATGACCCGAGCTTCGGCGCCCTCGAAGCCGGCATTGGCCAGTGCATCGAGCGAGCGGACGATTTCACAGGCATGCTCGACCGTCGCCATCACGCGGCGGACCAGACTCTTCAGCGGGGCCATCAACTCTTCATGCGGCTCCATCTCACGCAGCGTGAAAAGGATACCGACGTCTTCGGCGCAATCGGCGACCCCGTCGAGCGAAGAAAGCACGTCGAGAAAGTCTCTGCGATCGACCGGAAGGAAGATCGATTTGGGCAACTGGTCACGAAGCTTATGCTTGTATACGTCCGCTTCGTGCTCGAGGTGACTGATCTCTTCGGAGATTTCTCGAACTCGATCGTAATTGCCCGAGAAGAAGGCATCGAATAAGAGTGGAACCTGTCCGGAGCATTCCTCGACTTTATCCGCAACTTCGATCAACGGGCCGAAGGGACTTCGCGCAAAGAGACTGAAAAAAGAACGCATCATCATATGGGATGTCTCGATACATACAAGAAATGCAATCAGCGGCCGAAGCATTGGAAAGAGGGTTCGGAGTGTCAAACGCCGCGGCTGGAGATCATGAAATCAACACGTCGATGTCACCGAATCGTAACAATCACGGCTCTTCTGCTGGTCGGCTT
>CAYFTY010000730.1:0-2968 GCA_964346045.1 uncultured Bradymonadales bacterium
TTGGTGGATGCGGCCTTCACGATAGAACGCGCTGCAATCCATCCCGGTTGCAGCCTCGAATTTATGTCGCCATCGGACTGTAATTGCACTCTGGAAAACCGAAAAATCCTCGTGGGTGAGCATCTGGTAGAATTTCTCGGCGAACCGATAGACGTTGAAGGCCTGGCCACCCCAGACGGATGAAGTTTCGGCGGTATCGACCCTCGCGAGCAACTCTTCGAACTTTGCCTCGAAGGCGTCATCGGCCCCCGGATTCGTGCCCACCATGGAAGACAATTCCGTCTCACTGTCGAACGTAACCGGCGCCTCGAGAAGATCGGAGATCGCGTAGCCAATCGTTTCGTGACCGTTCACAGAGTCGGCGCGTTTCCATGCCGTCAGCATATGTGGCAAGAGCCATTTGGTGCCGGCCAGAGCGGCCGCCCCCGCTGCATACGTTGACGGGCCTTCTGCCCCCTCGTTCAGCAGGTGGGCGAGAAACTCTAGTTCGTGCTCGCCGCCAATATCACCGATCAGAAGAATTGCGACAGGCGATACGTTGGTCTCCGTCTCAGAAGTGACAAAATCCGGTAGGGCTTGCAAACCCCGAAAATCTCCGGCTTTCGCGCGGCGAACGATCTGATCCATGTCTTGCCAGACAGCTGCCGCAGTGCCAGGCGCAGCCTGCTCACCATCGTCCATCTGCCGATCATAGCTAAGACCCAACTGAGTCCAGTCGAATGCTCCGGCGTGTATGAAATCGGGAAGATCGATCATCTTTGGCGCGTCAGGTTGACTTTTTGCTAAGGGACACCACACCTTAGATTCGGCCTGCTTAACGTCTTCGTCTTCAATCCAACGACATCCTGCTGGCACTTGTGGCCAGCGGGTATCAATCGTTCTTCTTGCGCAGCTCAAACCCCGGCTTGAACGGCGAATCACCCTCAGCGACGCGCCTCAGGAAGTCGACTCCGAAGTTGTACGCGTCGACTTCGTCTTCCAGGTCGCGCCCGTCTTTGAGGAGCATCGGGTCGCAGATCTCGTACATGTCGCTCTGCCCGTAATCGAAGTCGTAGTATTCGTCTTCGTCGCTGAAGTAGTTGAGGGTGATGGTGCCGGGATCGAGTGACTTGAACCAGACGGGGCTGTCGTGAACAAGGAGCATCGGCATACTGGCCGCGCCGCCGACTCCAAGCCAACCGTTGTGGCCCTCTCCATGCTCGTGAAAGAGACGCTCGACGTGCACGTCCCCGGCTATGTGAACGAGATTCTCGCCCATGTCCCAAATCGAGCAGCGCAGGTCGCCGCGCACCAGCAAGCTCGGCCAGGTGCGCCCATGGCCAATCGAGATCATTCCATCGACCGAGAGGCTACCGTCGACGACGATCAGTTCTTGTTCTCTCGTGGGCGGCTCATCAGCAAACAAGTTCTCGGTAACCCACGCTTCATCGAAATCGCCGGGCATGTGGAGGTCGCCAGCATGTAGGAAGATCAACGGGTAGTTGAACTTTCCAACCGTATCGATCTCTTTGAGGCCAAAGCGCTCTTCAGCCTCAGCCTGAGTGATGGTGCAAAATCCGGCGGGCAGCTTTTCTAAATTCATGGTTCGTCTCCTCGAGAGAGGGCATTTGAGCGCATAGGTGAATTCGCCGCGGTTTGAACGTCATGCCGTCCGCATGTGTGGCGACAGCCAGAGCGCCTCGAGGCGTTCACCTCACTCGTCGCGATGTCGTCTACGCATGTCCAGCGTAGACGTATCACCATCGAAATTGACCACTGTCACGGTCAAAAGCACCCCAGATTCATCATATTCGTAACTGTAGCTCAACCTGGAGACCGGGCAGAGTTTCTCGAATGGGACCTCATATATTCCAGGGTGATAGAGGAACTTTTCGTATCGATCTACGTGTGCAATTTCGAACCTCTCACCCACGGATAGACCCGACTCGGCCTCGATCAATTCGAACACTTTCGGTCCGCCGGGCGGTGGAGCGTCGTCCATGCCGGTGACGATCTGGCGCCCATTGTGAATCCCTTCGAATTTCATGAGCCTCTGGTCGCCATCAACCTCGCGCAGGTAGGCCCGGTAGTAGCTCTCCGCCGCCAGGGCGTCCTCGAGACAGACTGGGATTTGAGGCGTCACAGGGTGACTATAACCACCCCAGCCACGGAAGAAGTACACCTCACAAGGCTCTCCGTCATATTCAATGTGAATCGAGTCTGTTTGCATACTTTTCAAGGCCTTCACCGCAAACCTTCCGTCTTCGCCGCGCCAGAACTCGAGATTACCGCGTTTGACCACCACGTGTTTCGGCGCAAGCTTGTAGAGCGAAAAACGGCGCTTCGACACCGTCTGGCCAGTCACCGGATCCACCAGGAGTTCAGATTGACAGGGCACGGAAGAATCAGCAATCCGGAATCGGTGAAGTGAGCCTGATTCGCGGCGAAGCTGCCAAAGGTGCCGTTCGTCACCGGGCTGCGCCTCGCAGGTAATATGCAGTCCTTGGTAGAGCTGAAGTCCGTCTTCGTCCAGATCGGACCGATGAGGCTGCCGTCTTCACCGAGAGTGTCGCGCATCGAACCACTCGCGAGTGGCGCTTCCAACACCACCGTTCTGGCTTGGCGCCGCCCAAGAAGTACTGAGAGTGGGGCTGTCGTCATTGCGGTCCCGGTAGCTGTTGATCCAGTTCATCGAGCCTACGCCGATTCGGGGTCGAATCCTCTGGGAAGTCCGGCGCGAACGCGCGCAGCCCACTCATCGAGCTTTTCCATCGCCTCTGCACTCGTCGAAACCTGCTTCATGAGCTGGCCGATGTCGACCGCAAAGAGGCAGACGAGCTGGCCGCTACGTAGCAATGCCTGCGCTTCGGCGCGCTCGTCCCGGGTCGAACGCGAACTCAACCGCGGCCTTGAGCGCTCACGGGCACAAGGGAAACCAATCAAAACGAAGTGCTCAGCAATTACACTTTTCAATGCTATGTGCGTATGC
>CAYFTY010000731.1:0-2967 GCA_964346045.1 uncultured Bradymonadales bacterium
TGCGTGTTTTTTTCGTTTTTCCCGTGGGTCAGCCATGGTTTGCCAACTAACGGAGGCCTTCGGAATGGCGCTTGGCCGCAGAGCATCTGGGGATGGAGGTCTCCCGGTACTGGTTTCGCCGTCCCTACTATGGGCCGGCGAATCCAGCGCCGCTTCTTTCGCGTAACTGACGTTCTGGCTCAGACTCGGCCGGCAAATTTCAGGTCGTCGACAAGCGCCTGAAAGCGCGCATCGCGCGCTGGTCCTTCGGGGGTTCGCAGAATGGCCGCCGGATGAAAGGTGACGATTACCGTGGCATTGGCCCGACCGGAGTGCTGAGGGATTCCCCTCTCTTCAGTCACTTTGACCTTTCTCCCGAGAATACTCAGAGCCGCTGTGCCGCCGAGCGCGACGACCATCCTGGGCCGCACGAGCTCAAACTCGGCCATCAACCATGGCCGACACACCTCGACTTCGTAGGCTTCTGGACGTTTGTGGATGCGCTTCTTGCCGCGCTCTTCATTCTTGAAATGCTTGACCGCATTCGTGAGATACGCCTGGCTCCTGTGAATGCCTGCGGCACGCATTGCTTCGTCGAGAATCTTGCCCGACGGCCCGACAAACGGCCGGCCTTGGCGGTCCTCGAGATCGCCTGGCTGCTCACCGACGAGCATCAAACCGGCCCGGCCCCCTCCCTCACCGCAAACGGTCTGCGTTGCCAGCTCGCAGATCCCGCATGCCCTGCAACGGCGGGCGGCCTCATGGAGCTCGTTGAGATTCTCAACCTCGGGAACCTGGGCGAGCGGGTGCTGCCGCCGCCGCATTTCGGCGATCCGCGCTGGCGCCTCGCGTAGAAGCTCTCGAATCACATCGGCCTCGGGCATTGTCTGCCAGTGTTTCTTCGGCATCTCAGCCTGCATCGCGTCGAGCTTGATACGCGCAGGGTTGAAGATCGAGCGGTAGTAAGTACGCCACAGGTCTTCGAGCTCGTCGACCGCCGGCGCCGCTCGGCGCGGTGTGCCCTCTCCAAATTCGAGACGCTTCTGATCCCAGGTCATCGACGCATCGGGCGTCATGATCGTCCAGTGCATATCGCTGAATCGGTCGGCAAAAAATGGTGCCACGAACGGAACGATCAGGTGATCGGTTCGATGCCACGCGACGAAATGATGTCCACCATCGGCCTCGACCCGCTTGAAACGCACGAAGGCTTTCATTTTGTGCGCATCACGCCGAACTTCTTTATGCATCGCGATGAACTCAGCGACGTCGTCATCCGTGCGCCTCTTCATCAATCCGCGTTCTCCATTCACGATGCGATGCAGAATGCGGTAGGCGAGCGACCATTTGCGATCGTCGCGATGATACGAAGCCGTTCGCGCCACCGAGACGAACTCCCTGGGAACATGCAGGTCGCGGGTCGCTTTCGAGGGAGTCTTTGCTCGTTGCGCAAAGAGATGAGCCTGCTTTTCATCTCCAGAAGAAAAGACCAGCTCGGCGGGTTCGACACCGGCAGCAGCATAAGGCCGAACGGCATCGCGCCATCCCCCAAAGGTTCCGTCAAAAACCACCTGCTGCATCAGACCTGCCCCATCGATGCCGATTGTGCCGCCTCAAAGAGTGTGAGCTGTCGCGGCTTGTCGAGAAATCGCCGGCGCAGATCAAGGTCATCGAGATGGCGAAGCGCTGGATTCCTACCCTCGGTAAACACGAAAGGCTTTGCCCGATGTACCGCGCATCTCAGCTTTTCGAGGTCTTCGAGAGTGATGCGCTTGTAGCGACGCATCTTGATGATGCGTCCGGCGCTGCGGGTACCGATCCCTGGAACCCGCAAGATCTCTTCTTTCGACGCACGATTCAGGTCGACCGGAAATCGATGTCGATTGCGCAGAGCCCATGCGAGCTTGGGGTCGATATCCAGGTCGAGCTGAGGATGCTTCTCATCGGCAATCTCGGCGACATCGAATCCATAAAAACGCATCAACCAATCGGCCTGGTAGAGACGATGCTCACGCAAAAGCGGCGGCGACGCCGGCGGAAGCGAGGGGTCGGGTTCGGGAATCGGCGAAAATGCCGAGTAATAGACCCGCTTGAGACGATAGCTCTCATAGAGGCGACTCGAGGTCTTCAGAATCGCCAGATCGGTCGACGGCGTCGCCCCCACGATCATCTGTGTGCTCTGTCCCGCCGGCGAGAAATTCGGCGCTTTCTGCGATTTCTTTCGCTCTTCGCGAGCCTCTTCATGGCGCCATTTGATCTTGCCCATCGTATCTTCGACATCGTCGAAGGTTTTGGCGGGAGCGAGTTCGTCGAGGTCATCCTGCGTCGGCAGCTCGACATTCGCGCTCAGGCGATCGGCGTGTTTGCCCGCCTTTGCAATGGCGTCGGCCGATGCACCCGGAACGGCCTTGAGATGGATATATCCCGCGAAATTCTCTTCTTCGCGAAGCCGCCTCGCCACCTCGGCAAGCTGGTCCATCGTATAGTCGGTATCACGGATGATGCCCGAGCTCAGAAAGAGCCCCTCGATGTAGTTTCGCCGATAGAATTCGACCGTGAGCCAGACGACCTCTTCGACGGAGAAACGCGCCCTCGGCGTATCACTCGAGATACGATTCACGCAGTATTTACAATCGTAGATGCAATAATTCGTGAGCAGAATTTTGAGCAGCGAGATGCATCGCCCATCGGGCGCATAGCTATGACAGATGCCGATCGACTGCGTGCTGCCCAGGCCCTTTGTACCCTTGCGTTTAGACCCCGAACTCGCACAGGACGCGTCGTATTTGGCGGCATCGGCGAGGATTGAGAGCTTCTCCATCAACTCCATGAGAGAAGTATAGCGCCGCCGACCATACTGATCAAGAGTTCAGTATCCTTACTATTCCTCAACGACGCTGCAGGATGTATTGTTCATCACCGCGCGAATCATTGTTGAGAATCAATACGTCCTGTTCCCAGACCAGCCCCGTATAGGTCACGATGCCT
>CAYFTY010000732.1:0-2964 GCA_964346045.1 uncultured Bradymonadales bacterium
GATGCGCGACAAGCAGGGCGTGAACCCCGAACTGGTGATCCGCGAGGGCGAGCCTGTCGACGAAGTCCAATTCACGCTCGAGGCCATCGAAGGTCGAGCCTGGGAAGATGCTCTCGCTCGCGCGCGAGAGTGCCAGATTCACCTCGAAACCCTCGAGAGCCCGCGACGTTGGTGGAAGTTTTGGAAGTAAGAAAAGCCCCGGAAGAAACAACAGGTGTCATCCCGGCATCTGAACGCGAGATCAAATTCCTCGAAGGTCCGAAAACTCGAAAATTCGAGTTCGGCTTTGTGATGCGCGTGGCCTGGGAATTCATACGCGGCTTTCGAAAGCTGCACTTCGCAGGGCCATGTGTGTCGGTCTTCGGGTCGGCCCGGCTCGAAGAAGATGAACCTTATTACCGAGCGGCTCGTGAGATGGGAGCTGAGCTCGGCCGCGAGGGATTCACCGTGTTGACCGGAGGCGGCCCTGGCATCATGGAGGCAGCAAATCGTGGGGCACAGGATGTTGGCGCACGGTCATTCGGGTGCACGATCGAACTCGAGTTCGAAACGGAGGCCAACCCCTACGTCGATGATTTCGTCAATTTCGAGTACTTCTTTGTGCGCAAGGTGATGCTCGTCAAATACTCGTACGGCTTCATCATCATGCCGGGCGGCGTCGGAACCCTCGACGAATTTTTCGAGACCCTGACCTTGATGCAGACGCGGAAGATCAAGAATTTCCCGGTGGTACTCGTCGGTGTCGAATTCTTCGAGCCCCTGGTCGAGTACATGGAAAATACTCTGGCGGGCCGCACCATCTCGTTCGAAGACCTCGATCTCTTTCTGCTCACCGACGACATCAAAGAGGCCGTGCAGTACATCAAGGATCATTCGATCAAAAAGTACGGACTGACCTATCACCCCAACCCGAGTCGACTACTCGGAGAGTCCTGATTTCTTCTCGAGCGGTTGGTTCTCGCGATCTTCGGGAGGCAGGTTCTGCCGTGGCCTTGCAGCCCCTCGGTGGGTTGCTCCTGCCCGCTGGTACTTCTTACCCATCAGCCTGTCGATCAGGGTGCGCGTGCGCCACGAGAGGTAGCAATTCGTGAAGCTGAAGGCCATCTTGGGATCGAGATAGGGGTTCTTCAATTTGCCGAGCTTCACGAGTAAGAGCACCTGCTCGGCGACGCTCACCGGGCAGCCGCCAAGACGGATCACGTCTTGTTTTCGCGCTTTGAGCATCTTGCCTTCCATCGACACCATCTTGACGTAGATATCGTCGTGTTTGGCATCGTGAACGCTTTTCTCGCTTCGGTCGACGTAGAGACTCTTGATTTCGACCGGCTCGCCCGCGATCTCTCCTTTGAACTTGGCGCAATCCCCGATGAAGACGACCTTTTCGCCGGGTTCGGCATCGATCTCGCCGTCGTAATCCCCGAAGACGAGGTGTGTCTTGGGCATCTTCTCGTCGACATTGTCGATGAGGCGCAGGATCTCGATGGCCTCTTCCATGGCTCCCGGGCAACCGCCCCAGCAGTAGGCTTCGTCGTCGCCTGGAGGAGGCCCCGAGTAGGCCTGAATATTCGTGCCCTCGAAGTAGTCTTCGACCCGGATCAGCCCAACAGTGAAGTCTTCGGCTCGCTCCTGTGCCTCGGCGAGCGTCACGTCCCCTGAGATATCGATCGCGTCGAGCCCGACCGGGCCGAAATCGCGCTCGTAACACATCCGGATGTGGTCGACGCTCAGAGGGTCGAGTCCGATGATATGGCAGCAGACCGAGTCGAAAGCGACCTGGTTATTCCCCATGATGATCAGGTTCAGATCATAGGGAATTGGGGTGAGCATCCGCCCTTCCCCGGCCGTGATTGCATCGATCGCGATGAATTGCGGCTGAACGATGTACTGCAAGTCGGCGACTTTATCGTTGAGTTTGTGGTCGTGATCGATGAGTCGATGTCGATCGTCCTGAATGCCGATGTAGGCTTTCAGACTGAAGGTAACAGTCGTCCAGGGATGCGCCTTGAACTTCGGGCAGTTCACGAAAAAGTCAGCCTTTGCTACCGGCTCGGGCGTGAAAAGCGAATCGCGTAGTCTCTCCTCGTGATAGAGCGGGATCTCGACCTGGGTCTCTTCTTCGAAACGATAAAGTTTGAGGTCTTGACGTTTCGCGAGTTCATTGTAGCCGGCATGTTTGAAAGCATAGCGCGTCGGCATCGTGATCCCGCATCGCTCCCCTACGGCGAGCTCGCTCATCCCGTCATCGCGGTCCCGTAGCGCCGAGGTCACGCCTTCTACAAATTCAGGTCTCGTGTAGGCATGCGGGAAGTTCTCACCAGAAGCCACGACATTGGGTTTGACCAGGGTCCGACCGCTGGGCTCGAGGTCGAGTTCTTCGAGACCTTCGCGAACGATTTCGCGGATGCGCTCGGGGTCGTAGGTGTCACAATGGCGGATGATGACTTTTGGCTTCTGCATGCTCGTCCCGGGTATCTGGCTCTCCAATTAGACGCACCCAGGCGGGTTAAGGATTCGCTCACCAGATATCGAGCGACTCTTCTTCGTCTTTCTCTTTCTTCTTTTTGCTGGGCTTCTTCTTCGGTTTCTTCGAACTGCTCGAACCCCAGATATCGAGCTCTTCTTCCACCTCTTCTTCTTTTTCGGGCTTCTTGGACCCTTCGTCGGCCCACACACTGAACGATTCGTCGACCGGCTCGGGTTCGGGCTCAGGCCGGGGGCGTGGACGCGGCGTGGAGCGACGGGTTTTTCGTCGCGGTCGCCTGGTTTTGGGCTCCTTCTTGGCCTCGACTGCGACGGCTGCCTCGGCACCGGTCGGCGGCTCTTCGAGTTCGAACATCAGGTCGACGACCGCGCCGTCTGCGCGCCGCCACTTCACCTGTCGCATCTGCCGTTCGCCATCGAGTTCTGCCGCCTCCTCATACATCTTTCCTTCTTCGAGCGGACCATGCGTCACCGGTGCCTCAC
>CAYFTY010000733.1:0-2961 GCA_964346045.1 uncultured Bradymonadales bacterium
CAATCATCAGAATTCATCCAGTCGCTTCTCGACGCAGCAAGTGACGAGCCTCGAATTTCGTGGCTCTCGGATCTGCGTGAGCGGGGACGGAAAGCAGCCGCAGGGCTCGAGCCTCCCACGCGCCGTGACGAGGATTGGCGATTCACCGAGGTCAAGCGACTGACGTCAAATAGCTTTGGTGCTGCGCCTTCGGCGACTTTTTCGAACGAAGGAGTCGAAGAGCTCTCGATTCCCGAGTCGGCAGGCGCGCGTCTCGTATTCGTCAACGGCGCATTTAAAAGCGGGCTCAGCGATACTTCGGCTCTCCCCGATTCGGTTTTTGCCGGTTCGGCCGCCGACCTCGTCGGCGAAGAGCTTGGGGCCATCCAGGACGCCCTCGGACAGACCGTTGGCTACTACGAAGACGCATTCGCTGCGACGGCCAACGCGATGGCTCATGATGTCGCCGCGGTGGTCGTACCCCGAAACACAGCGGTCGACACGCCCATCCACGTGCTCAACGTGTCGCTTCCGGGCGATACCCCATGGGCCGCAGCGCCGCGACTCGTCGTAGTCGCAGGCCAGGGCTCGAAGGTAGGCCTCGTCGAAGAATTCCGTGGGCCCGAAGGCGGCGTCTACTTCAATAATGCCATCAGCGAAGTCGTATTACGCGACAATGCCCATGTCGAGCATGTCCGCGTGCAGCGCGAGAGCGATGAGGCATTTCACCTCTCGCGACACGCCATCCGTGTGGGCCAGCACGCTCACTACGATTCGGTGTCGGTCCATCTCGGAGCCGAACATTCGCGCACGGATCTCTACGCCCTGCAGGAGGGCGAAGGCACGTGGTGTCGAGTCGACGGAGTCGCGCTCGTACGAAACAACCAGCTCAACGACATGCACTCGGTGCTCGACAACACGCGGGCGCATTCCGAGAGCCACCAACTCCACAAGTGCATCGCCGACGACAAATCGCACGCTGTCTTCAACGGAAAGATCTTCGTGCGCGAGGGCGCTCAGAAGGTCGACGCCTACCAGCTCAATCGCAATCTCTTGCTTTCGAACGGCGCGCGCGTCGACACGAAGCCGCAACTCGAGATCTTTGCGGATGATGTCAAGTGCACGCACGGGGCGACCATCGGACAGCTCGAAGAAGAACAACTCTTCTATCTCATCAGCCGCGGATTCGAGCCACGCAAGGCTCGGGGCCTCTTGACCTATGCGTTTGCCGCAGAGGTCATCGAAGCCGTTCATATCGAGTCGCTACAGCGCGAACTCGAAGCCATCGCGGCAAGCCGAGTTCAGTGAGGATATCATGACAGCCAACCTAACGCCGCTTACGCCCGAAACACCCGACTGGGATGCAATCCGGGCCGATTTCCCGGTCCTCGACCAGGAGGTGCACGGCAAGCGTTTGGCATATCTCGACAGTGCCGCCTCGAGTCAGATGCCGCAGGCGGTCATCGACACGATTGTCGAGTACCAGACGCACCATCACTCGAATATTCATCGAGGTGTGCACGCGCTGAGCCAGCGCGCCACGGACCTATTCGAAGACGCGCGCTCCAAAGTGCGCGGATTTCTGAACGCCCGTGAAGAGGCAGAGTGCATTTTCACACGGGGCGCTACTGAGGCCATCAACCTCGTTGCCCACGGCCTCGGTCGAAAATTCTTTGAAGAGGGCGATCAGGTCATCATCACCGCCATGGAGCATCACGCGAACATCGTGCCGTGGCAGATGCTGCGCGAAGAGCGGGGCATCGAGCTCGTCGTCGTACCGATGACCGACGACGGTCGCATCGAGCCCGAGGCTCTCGAAGCAGCCTTCACCGACCGTACCAGGCTGCTCGCCTGTATCCACGTGTCGAACGCGCTCGGTACGATCAATCCCATTCAGCGCTTTGCCGAGATCGCGCATGCTCATGACGTACCGATCCTCGTGGATGGGTGTCAGGCCGCACCGCATATGACGCTCGATGTCCAAGAGCTCGACGTCGATTTCTATGCGCTCTCGGCGCATAAGATGTGCGGCGCGACAGGCTGTGGCGTTCTCTACGGCAAACGTCACTGGCTCGAGAAAATGAACCCGTTCATGGGCGGCGGAGACATGATTCTCTCGGTGACCTTTGATGAGACGAAATATAATGTGATTCCTCATAAATTCGAGGCAGGTACGCCTCCGATTTTGCCGGTGATCGCACTCGGTGCAGCCATCGATTATCTCACCGACATCGGACGCGACCATATCGCGGCCCGCGAGCACGAGTTGCTCGCCTACGCGATGCCTAAGCTTGCAGCCATCGACGGCTTCAAGGTCTACGGGCCCGAAGCCATGAAGACTTCGGTGATTTCATTTGGGGTCGGCGACGTTCATCCCCACGATATCGGAACGATTCTCGACCAGGCCGGCGTTGCGATACGTGCCGGACATCACTGCACGCAGCCGTTGATGCAGAGGTTGGGAATTCCGGCCACAGCGCGGGCGTCCCTGGCGTTCTACAACACCCACGACGATGTGGATCAGCTTGTTGAGGCGGTCAAAAACGTCAAGGAGATCTTCGGATGACTGACATGCGAGCCCTCTACCAAGAGGTCATCCTCGAGCATAATAAAAAGCCGCGGAATTTCGGTACGCTCGAGCATGCGACCCACGACGCCCACGGCCACAACCCTCTCTGCGGCGACGATTACCATGTCTACGCCATCGTGAAAGACGGCGTGATCGACGAGGTGATGTTTCACGGAAACGGTTGCGCCATTTCGAAGGCGGCGGCATCGATGATGACCTCGCGCATCAAGGGAAAGCCAGTGGAAGAGGCGCAGGAGATCGTAGAAGAGTTCCGCGCCATGATGGCCGGCTCGGACGATGCAGCCGAAAAGGTGGGGCATCTCAAGGTCTTCAAAGGTGTGGCCCAGTTGCCCAACCGTATTAAGTGCGCGGTGCTTCCATTTCATACGCTGCACGCCGCGCTCGAAGGCGAC
>CAYFTY010000734.1:0-2960 GCA_964346045.1 uncultured Bradymonadales bacterium
CTGAGCATCCTATCGAGTTCGACACGATGTTTCGAGCGCGCGACGTGATGATTGCCCGCCGCCATGCTATCGACGAGTCCATCGCAAACGGGAATCGAGATGGCCGAACCATTTGTCTTTCATTTCAAACCCGCGCCGGACGGGCGCCCCCTGCTCATGTATATCGCCGACCTTTCGTGCGTCTGTTCGCTCTGCAAACATCCTCAGATTCAGCGTTTTTATCACGCCACTGACTTTCATACCTTCACGCTGCGGCGACTCGATGAACTCGCCGACCAGACGCCTGCCAAGGCTGGCTATGAATGCGAGAACTGTGGCGAAGATGCCGGTCTCGAAGACGTCGTCAAGACCACCGTAACCGTGGGCTATCCCGACGAGGCTGGGCTTCTGCGAGTCTTCACCGATCTCGAATCCGGTGAGCGCAGATATCAGCTCGTCGAGCGAAAACGCCTCGACCCGCAGGAGCTGCCTGGATTCGAGCCGATACAGGCCTTGCCGATCTACGACGAACTCACCGATGACCTCGTCGAAGAGAGACTCGGTCGCTGCACCAATCTCAAGATCGCGTGGCGTGAGCTTCTCGACGATTTTGCAGAGTATGGCGACGAGGCGTGGAGCCACTTTGGCCAGGGCATGATCGCATACGTCACCGACCAATCTCTCGACGACCTGGTCGATGCTTCATTCGACGAAGACGACGAGCTCGCAGCCGACGATGATTTCGAAAACGCCATCTTGATCCGACTGGCCGACTCGGTGCCAGGCGATCTCGCAACCCACGAGAATCCTTCGGATATCTTCAGCAGGGCCTCGGCCTGGTTACCGGAGCATCACTGGCAAGCGCTCGAATCTCGAGACCTCGACGCCGGGGCGCTTGTCTCGGTCTCGAGAGCGAAAGAGATCGTCGAACGAGCGTTTGAGGTCGCGCGACTCGAAAGTACACTCGTTGAAGACGATGACGTCTTTCGAGAGATTACCACTCCGGGAGGGCTGCAATACGAGAGCGACCTCTCGGTCGAGTCGATATTGCGTCGTGCGGTCTACACCGGTATCACGCCGGGTGACGCAGCGCGGCTTACGGCCGAAGAAATCGTGGGAGTTTTGTTGAGAGTCTGGCATCCGGAATAAGACATGAGCTGGCTTGCTGCAATTCATATCGTCGGTTTGATTCTCTGGCTGGGTGGCCTGATTACGCTCGCCCGACTCCTCGGACATCACTCGAGCCTCGAGAATCCTGCGGCCCGCGAAGCATTGATTCCGTTCGAGAAGAAATCGTATCTGATGGCCGTGCTTCCGGGGTTTCTAATCGCGCTCGTCACAGGCGTGATCATGCTCGTGAGCAAAGGCGGAGGCATGGCGCATTATTTCGCGCCTGAGTCACCCTGGGGGCTGACCTTTCACATCAAATTGACGATTATCCTCGTGCTCATCGTGCTCGATCAGCTCGTAGCCGCCAACATGCGCAAATTGCATACCGAGGACACCGGCAACCGCGGGTTCTTCATGGCGACACATGGTATGATTGGCCTCTTGATGATCGTGACGGTCGTTCTGGTAAAGACCAATGTTCTCGGGTGATTCGAACGCCCCGAAAGTCGGCGTGCCCTGAGACCGGCTTGCAGGCTTTCTCAGGTGCCTTGTTAGCAAGTCTTCGGTCTGCTGCGGAGACAAGATCCCCCAGCAGGTGGCAACCAGACCTTCCACCCAGGCGAAATACCCGGCATTGGAACCATGAGGAAAACAAAGGCGGACGGCAGCATTGCTAAAGATCCGCGAAATTATTTTGTTGCGCGCAGGGCTGGCACAGTACATGCTTCACTCCTTGTGCGTGAGATATGAGATTCATTTGAAGGAGTAGCCATGAACTGGCGCGTATACATGAAAACCCGCTTTAGCATCCTCGCCATTATCGCCCTGCTCATCGGAGCCGGCTGTGGTGGAGACGATAATAATCCGAGCCCGACTGATGTCGACAACGGCGATAGCGAAGCGGTCGAAGATCCAATCCTGATTTCGGATGATATCCTGGCCCAGGGCTGGCCCGGAAATGACACTCTCCCCCTCGGCGTCAAGGCCGATCAGAATTTCCCACCCCAATTCAGCGATCTCGTCGAGCTGCAGTCGCCGGTCAAAAGTCAGGGAAGCCGAGGCGTCTGCTCGATCTTCTCGACGGTCGCCTACATGGAGCACCTCTACATCTCGGAAGGCACGATCACGAATCCGGATTTCTCGGAGCAGTATCTGCAGTGGTCGGCAAAGACCAACGATGGCTCGTTCCCGAATACGAGCGGCTCGAACGCTGCCTCGAATATCCGCGCCATCGCCAATTTCGGCGTACCTGAAGAGTCGGCCTGGCCTTATAACCCAAGCGCTTGGTCGACCGCGGACAACGAAGAATGCACCGGTGATGACCGGCCGACGGTTTGCTACACGCAGGGTCCGCCTCCGGCTCAAGCCGAAGAGGCCGAAAAGTTCTTCCTTCCCAACGGCCGCTGGCACTCGTCGCGAGTACGCGCCATCAAGGGCACCATGTTCAACAAGAAGCAAGGTGTGGTCGTTGGTCTTACCTTCTTCTACCAGTCGTGGAATCACCGACGCTCGGAACTGCCGACCAATCGCGACTACTGGGCCGAAGGTTATGTCCTCTCGCCCAATGCCGAAGACCGCCGCATCAGTCTCGAGAGTCGCGCCGGACACTCGATCCTCCTCGTTGGTTGGGATGACGATCTCGAAGTTCAGAAAGTCGACGAAGAAGGAAATCCGATGGTCGACGCCAACGGCGATCCGGTCATGGAGAAAGGCTTCTTCATCTTCAAAAACTCGTGGGGCACGGGTAGCTTTGGCGACCGACATCAAGCCGGAAGCGGCTACGGCTACATCGCATACGATTATGTCGAGGAATTCGGCCGCGCTCGCGTGAGCGATTTGCCCGACATAATCGTATGCGATGTAGCCGTAGC
>CAYFTY010000735.1:0-2959 GCA_964346045.1 uncultured Bradymonadales bacterium
TCGTCGAAGCTGCAGCTGCCGAATGAGATCGCCAGTTCGTCGCGAACGTGCTGGCTTCTTCTGCCTCGGCGATCTTGCTCGAAGCGTTCGCGATATCAGTTCGCGTCCGATTGCGTGCCGGCTCGTCGAAGTCTTCGGCCGGGCGCTCGTTGCCACCGCGACCACGCCTTGCGACGGCGCTGGCGGCATCGGCCACGAGATCGTCGGCCCCCGGTTCGAGCTCTTGTTCCTCCGTCTCTTCGAACCGATCGCGCCATCCCGTTTGTTGCTCGAAACGCGCGAATGGATCCGAACGCTCGGTAGACTCGGCTCTGCCATCGTCGAGATCGAGCGGTTTCGCTTCTATTCCATCGTCGGGACCGTCGGCACTGTCGATGACGTTATCGTTGACGGCATTGCGTAGTGCTTGGAGTGCCGAATTGGCGCGGTAGCGATATTTCTCGAGGACGCGCAGCTCGACCTCGGGCGTCATCTTCGCATTGATGCGCTGGGCCTCGCCTAAGAGCTTTTCTGGTCGACGCTCGGTCGATTGCAGCCAGAGTGCATACCACGCCATCAGGTCTTCTTCGATCGGTGTCGGCTGCGGGGATTGGTCGAAATCTCCAGCCTTCGCCGGCGAATGACGCTTGTTTCGGCGCTGTCGTGAGCGCTCGCGTTGTGCGCGGGCTTGCGCCACGAGCCATTTGACCGTGGCGCTGGATCGACGCCAAAACACTGCTGAAAACGCCGCCAGCCACCTCCACAGAACTTTCAACAACGCCAGCACAGTGCCCCGCATAGACGCGAGGCGCTCGAGTATCCGTTTGTCTCGAAGCCCCCGCTTCAACGCCTTCATGCTGCTGTTCAAAACCTCGCCCTGGTTGGCGATGTTTTCTTTGGTCTCGTCGAGCACGCGCTGTGTCGTATCGTTTCGTCGCTCCTCGACTGCCTTGTCTTCTGTTTTTTTCGAGTGCCGCGCATCATCCCGATCCGCCGCTTGGGCTTCAGATGCGCTTTCGCGTCGCTTCCACGTCGCGACTCCGGCATCACCTTTCGTCGAAGTCGGTTCGAGGCGCGGAATATCGGCGCTTTCTGTTTTGAATACGCTCAGCGCGAAAAGTATCAGGCCCACGGGAACACCGAGCGCACCGATCACGTAAAGAGCGAAGTTCAAGGAGACGTAATCCATCGGCCGGTCTATTACCGCGCCAATGATCACGGGCCACCCGGATATGTTCAGGGGCACCAGCCCGAAGTTCGATACATAGGCTAGCCAACAGTTGGCGGCGATCGCCGTTATGATCGACAGCACACCCAATGTGCGCAACATCAACCCGCTCCCCCGTACTTCGCAGCGGGGCGACCCGCAGGTCTACCCCGGCGATTGCGCTGGGCTTCTACACCCACCGTTGTCCATTCTGCCGGCATCGTTTTCGCGCCACGAGGCTCAACCACGATTGGAGATCAGCGCGATGAAGATTGCGACCAACCCCGGAAAGATGCCCCACGCGCCAACACATGCCGCGATCATGTCGAGCCCGACGAGTGTGGCCGGATCGGAGCCTGCGGCGGCGATGATTCCCGGCCACGTTGTCGGACTAACAGGCAAATAGGCACCACCGCTGGCGTTATAATACCAGACGTTGGCGATCACGCTCACAAGCAGAACAAACCACCCGAAAATGTGCAGCATCGTCTATCATACCCGCTGTCGGCTGTATCGGCTCAGCGGCCGCGCCGGTTGAAGAAACCACCACCCTGCTCGTCCTCGGTTTCACCGCCGTCTTCGTCGTGGGCGCCACCGTCGCCGCCCTGGTTCTCGTCGTGTTCTTCGACGAGACTATCGTCGGCGTGGTCGTCAGTTTCGCCTTCCGTTTCTTTTGTGGCGACATCCTCTGCCTGCTCGGCTTCGCCGTCGCTATTTTCCTCGGTCAGCTTGAGCGTGCGCTCGAGCATCTGCGCAACCAGGTCGCTGATCATCTGTCGATCGACAACGATCTCGTCGATGTTGCCGATATGCTTGGAGAGCTGGTCGCTTAATTCGGTCTGTACGATTTTTAAGACCTTTTCGGAGGTCGAGCGAACGACGCGCTTTTGGTCTTCGCGCATCTTCTCCTCTTCCTCGGCGAGGCGGCGACGCAGCTCTTCGATGCTGTTTAGACGCTTGTTGAGACGGTTTTGTTGACGGCGAAGGGACTGGGCCATTGGATCAAGTCTCCTGTTTTAGGTTGAGGTCTAAGGTGTCTTCGACATCGTCGATCTCGACGATGGCGTCTCGCGCGCCCGGAGCGACGTCGGGTTCTTTTTTTGTGCGCGCGGTGGGCGAAGGTGCCGATCGCAGGCGCTGCTCGAGCGCGGCGATGACGTCGGCATCTGGGGTGCGTTCGAGCAGCTCTGGCGCGGGCTCGATATCGCGCATCCGCAAGCGGGCGCAAAGACGGTCGCGCTCGGCTGAGAGGCGGTCGTGCTCGCAGTTGCGGGCCATTGCAAGATCATGCTCGAGCTGGTCGCGTAGACGAGCGAAGGCTGTGCGCCGCTCCTGGCAGAACACCTCGAAATCGGACTCCTCGGAGGCGAGGCTGCGGATTCGGGCTTCGAGCTGCTCGATGCGCCGGGCCGGCGATGTCCGCCCCCAAGGATAGGAGCGGGAGTGCTTCCGGGTGCTGGTCGGTGTGCTGCTGTCGGCCACTTGTGTTCGTCAGTCAAGTCGGTCGTCGCTGGTTAAGTGCGCATTCCTTTCGATGTTGAGATGGTGCCGTGGTGGACGACGCGCACCGATAATTTGTCGAAAGACGGTGATGTTGTTGAAATGAAAGCCAAAAAATAAGTACGCAAGGCGCAATACCGCATTTTTTGTGAGATAGCGTTGCGGCGCTGGTGCAAATCACCAAGTTTATCTATGCAAGCCACCGGCCGCACTGGCAAGGCCGACCAACGAAAACGACGACAGATCGATGAAAGAAAGCCTCGCTCGCCTGCA
>CAYFTY010000736.1:0-2946 GCA_964346045.1 uncultured Bradymonadales bacterium
GGGGCGGCAGGGTCCAATGGCCCCAAACCCCATCTTCCAGTCGGGCCGAGGCATATGCGGGGGCGCAAACCTGGGGATCGTCTCGAGCTCGTCGGGTTTGTACTCGAATCGATATTTCTGCCAGGTCTCACCATCCGGGCTCGCATGAATCTCGATTTCACGTCGCTCGGTCGTCATCACGGCGAATAGCCCGTAACTGTTGAAAGAACGCATCGGAGCGGTATAGCGCTTGATGGGCGCGGCGACATCCGTGAGTTGGACCACGACACGCTCGACCATGGCCAGCGAGCTCAGAAGAAAGGCTGCAGCGGCGGCGATGGTGATGATGGTATTGGCGATCCCTCGCCTGTTCTCTCGCTCTCGGACTCCCGCAAACCACGCGAGCGACTCGTCGTCGAAGAGGAGCACGCAGAGGGCGATCGTCAGCAGATTGAAGAATCCGTACGTGCCGGTAGCTGCAATCAGCACCTGCAGCGCGATCAGCGATATGGCCGCAACATGTCGGGCACGCCTTGGGGCGAAGATCAAAAACGGACCAATCAACTCGATCGCAAACATCAGAAATGCCGAGATGCGATGTAGAGCAGATGGCATCGCGTCGACGTACCAGGAAGTCCAGACAGGCAGAGGCTGTGTCCAGTAGTGAAATTCGAGTGCCGAGAGATTCGCCCACGTTGCGTCTCCGCTGGCCAATTTCACCCAGCCCGACAAAAACATCAGCTTGAAGAGTAGAAACCACGCGACAAAGAGCGGTGCCCATCGAGGGGTAAAACGCGTCCATGGTTTCTCTACGGTTGGGGCGAGTAGCGCGGCGACGATGAGGACCTCGAGCAGTAGCGCATCCCACTGATAGCCGAGAAAGACCTGCCCGACGCTCACGATCGAGAGGTAGCAAATCCAGCAGACCATTAAAGAAATACGCGTGAAGATACCGAGCATCACCCCGGCGCTGGCTACGATGCCGCCGATCAGGACGAAGCGGCTCGCGACCGAGACCGAGTCGAAGAACCAGAGGAGCGTCGGTACGCGCCAGAACGTCTCTGCGCCCTGCCCTCTCTGCTCGAGTGTCGTACGAACCCATCCGAGGTATTCACCCGCAGGCAAAATACCATCGGGGCCGAGCAGCCCGTCCCATTGCAATGCGATCGATACGAAAGCCGCAAGCGAGGTCAGCCCCACGAGGCGCAGGAAGAGCCATGACGATGTCGAGAATCGCGATGCTCGCTCTTCGAGCCATCCGATCATTGGATGATTTCGACCGTGACCGTGTAATCGAGCTGGATGTCGCCTCGCAGCGCCCGCACCATAAGGCGTGGATCGACCAATTGCTCGGCCTCTCTCGACCATTCGAAAACGTAGGTCTGCCCCTCGTCTTCAATCGCGCAGCGCAGGTTCTCGTCAGCCGTGCACAGGTTCTCGGTATCAGGATTCGAGAAAAACGTATGCGGGCGAATGTCGAGTGCATCGGTCGGGCACGAGCGATCGAGCGCGACGGTCATTCGAATCGTGAAGCGGTCGGAGAGGCACTCGTCAGGGCTCCGATTGTCAATCTGCATGCGAAAGAAATCCCCGTCGTCTCCGGGGCAGAGAGTTCCCGAAAACGACTGCACCGGCCGCGCGAGGTCACCCATATCGCACCATGCCGACGGGTCGGTCGCCATATTCGGGTTGTCTTTATCGTCGTTCTCCTCGAACTCGTCTTCTTCACAGGTGTTGCCGAACGGGTCGATCACACAGGCCGTGCCCGTTGTGTTGTTCGTTACGTTATTGGTGTTGTTATTTGTCGAGGTGCCGCTATCCGTCACGTTGCCCGCGTCTTCGGCAGCCATATCGACTACGTCGACCTCGCCGCCTGCATCCGACGCGTTATTCGTGTTGTTCGCGCCAGAATCTTCCCGGGGTGGATCTCCAACGACGCATTCTCCATCACTGCAGAACTCGCCCGAAAAACAATCCGAGTCAGACCCGCAGGTCGTGTCGTCACTACAGCCCGCGGCCGCAACAACCATGGCAATCATCAAAGACGCGATAAACTTCATGCATTCAGCTCCATGACGAGCAGGCGTGTAGCCAACTTCTGGCTCACGGCACACTCGTGTTCATCAATTTTCAATTTCATCTGGCCATCGAACTCCAGCACATCGAGCACCTCGAAATTCGCGTCCGGTACGAGGCCGAGGCGCGTCAAATGGCGCAAAACCTCAGGGTCCTGGTCGAGTACCCGGACGACTCTTCCCGCGAACCCCGGAGAAGTATCCTCGAGTGCGATGCTCTCGGGATGATAGATCTCACCGTCTGCCGTAGGGATGGGGTCTCCGTGGGGGTCGAAACGTGGAAACCCCAGATATTTGTCGATCCGTTCCGCAAGTAGATCGGTAATCGCATGTTCGAGCAGCTCGGCCTCTGCATGCACTTCGTCCCAGGTGAAGTCGAGGGTCTCGACGAGAAACATCTCGACCAGACGATGCTTGCGAATCACCTTCAACGCCGAGTGACGGCCGTCCTGGCTCAGACGAACTCCCTTGTACGGCAGATAGTCCAAGAGCCCGTTCTCGGCCATGGTTTGAACCATGCTTGTGATCGACGGTAGCGAAACATCGAGATGGTCAGCGAGCGCCTTGGTCTTGACGCGCTCGCCTCGGGTCTCGAGGTGATAGATGGCCTTCAAATAATTTTCGACCGATATCGATGGCATCGAACTCTCGTTGTGGTGTCGCCAGATCTACCAAAGTGGGCGAGTCCGGACAAACGGACTACTCGGCGGGTAGCGGCGTATTGAGCTTCTGCGTGAGGGCGTTGCGCTTTTCGCGAACTCGACTGCGCTCGGCAATGATGCCGTGCCTGGGCGCGAGGACGAACGAAATCGCGTAGATCATGCCCAGGACGACCACGATGGCGCCGGCTGACGACGAGTTCAGCGCGATCGACGCGTACATGCCGATGACC
>CAYFTY010000737.1:0-2944 GCA_964346045.1 uncultured Bradymonadales bacterium
AGGGCTTGTGAGGCGCCTGGTCCGAGGGTCGGCGCAGGTAGTTGCCCATCGTCTGCTGGCGGAAGAAACGATCCTGGATGAAGATGATCAGCTCACCATTCGAGACCTTTTTGATGCGCGCGATGTCCATTTCGCCCGCGGTCAAGAAGGGCTCGCCCCAGCTCGATGTGACGTCGAGAAGAAAGGGTTCGGCGTTCAAGCTCGTCCACGTCGCAATCTGATCAGGGCCGATGCACTCGGCATCGTCGGGACAGGACGTAGACGTCGAAAACTCGAGATAATCCGATGCCATCGTATGAATACCCATGGTGCGTTCGGCCGGGATCTCGATGAAATTCTCGTCCGAGACGGCTCGCGTCTCGTCACCCGCTGTGAGCGAGAACTCGGGTGCGAGACGGGCCAGTACCTGTTGCGTGGCCTCGGTGAAGTCGTCGGCTTCGAACATCACTACGACTCGCTTCCCATCGTCGAGATACCCCTGCATCGTGTCGAGCTCGGCATCCGTGAACGAGTCGACCGCGTCGATGACCATGAAGACATCGTTTGAGTCGTCGATCGTTTCTACGCCCTTGACGGTCACGTCGAGGTCACGGTTCGCGCTCACATAATACGAGAAATGTCCGCCGGGAGCCTGCTTCCCGATCGAGTGATTGGAGTTGTCGGCCGAGATCGCGATATTCAGTCCCATCGGTTTTTGATCCGCGAGCCATTCTCGATCTTCGAACTTCTCATCTTTCTTGGTGACCCAATCGATGCCGTTCATGAAGAGCTCGAAGTTGTTGCCGAAATGCAGCCACGAATCGCCGAAAATATTCTGGTCACCGACGACTACGATTCGGCCCTCGCCGTATTCGTGGGCCGTGACGACCTCGAGGGGGCCGACCGGCTCTTCTTCGACATCACCGTCCCAGCGCCAGTTTCCATAGTACCCGCCCGGATCCTCTGGATCCCAGAGGTCAGCAAAGCTGCAGCCTTCGGGAGGCGTCGTTTCGCAGGGAGAGGTGAAGGTGACGCCCGACGAATCGCTGCGCACGGGTCCACCGGTCTGCAGGCTGATCATATCGACGTTGCGGGTGACCGGGTGTTCGCGCATGTCGCGCGACATAATCCATGCAATTCCTGCGACCGAGTATACGGGCGGTACGTCGGTGGCGATATGATAGAGGACTTCGACGCCCATCGGCTTCAAGAAACGATTCACCCGCTCAGCGTGATCATAGACGTTGGTGTGGTCGGCGATCACGAATAGGCCGCCGCCGTTTTCGACGTACTCGATTAGAAGGTCGACCTCTTCATCTGTGAAGTCCGGTCGGTCTGACGAGACGAGGTTGATGAAGACGGCATCGAATCCGTCGAGCCGCTCTCTCGAGAACGGTTCGGTCCGGATCGAGGTCCAGTTGTATCCATTGCGCTCGATGTGATTGAAGGCTCGCCAGAAAGCAAATACGCCCTGATAGCCGAATTCGTTGGCGTCCATCTTATAGTCGAGGGGGTTCTGTTTGGTGCCATGGTAGACATCCACCAGAACCCAGGGGTCGTCTCCCGTCGGGCGCACGTATTGCTCGTCTTCACCACAACCGGACGTCGATAGCAGAGCGAGCACGAGCGCGAGGGCGAGTAATCTCAATGGGGTACTTCTAACCATGGGAACCATCCATTCTTTGCGGCTCGCCCGCTCAGGTCCTATTGCAAGACCTTCCCGAGCGTGTCCTTCGCTCTTTTCAGGGTTAAACCCTCTAGCATCTTCCTTATTTTTTCGTCTTCCTCGACGAGTGAGAGTACCAGTACGCGATTGATCGCGATGATACGCGCATCTTCGAGTGCCTCGACGGTCGCTGTCGCAGTCTTGCCGCTGAGCAATGACACTTCACCAAAGTAAGCACCGGGACCGAGCTTCTTGAGTTCGACCTCTTTCCCGACCGATTCGGTCCACACCTTCACCTTGCCCTCTACGAGAACAAAGAGTGAAGACACGGTGTTTCCTTCGTCGATGACTTTCTCACCAGCCGAAGCTTCGTGCAGCGTACACGCTTCGATAACTCGAGTCAGGTCCTCATCGGAAAGGTGCTCAAATAAAGGGGAATCGTGAATCGTCTCGCTAATGATGTCGCTCATGGGCCTCTCTCGATTACGAGAAATTCGGATCAACACGCACATCATAACGGGCGCGAGCGATCCTGTCTCGTGTCATGCTCCGCCTGGGGAGGCGGATATCGCAAAAAACTTGGAAAGACTTTGAACGATGGTACCAATGTAGGTGCTTGTGCGAGAAAGGAGTCTCGCAGCGAAATCGACACGGAGGTCATCATGCAGGAAATTCGTAAGCAAACACGCGTCAATTGCGACATCATGCTCAACAAGACCGAGGCCGGTCTGATGAACATCTGTCGTGCAACCAACATCAGTCTGGGTGGGATGCGAATCCAGCGGCTTCTCGAGCCCTGCCAGATTCGCGACGAGCGTATGGAGCTCGAGATCGAGCTTCCCGACTTCGAAGACGAGCCGCTCGTGATCGGAGCCAAGAAGGTCTACGAGGAAAAAGACCACGTCGGACTCTGCTTCACCGACATCTCGCATCGGCATTTCGTCCGGCTGCGAAGCTGGATTGCCGAGCGCACGCTTTCGAAAGAATTGCCCATGTTCCGATGAAGAAGGGACAGGATTAGGCCAGTTTTGATGGATTCTTTTCCGATGGCCTCGGAACGGAAAGCGGCGGCCCCAGTAGGGGCGGCCGTTTTTTGTATGTGCTGCGATCGAGCTTGGCTCAGCCTTCGAGTCAGCGCATCGTGCCCATAAAAAAGGCGGCATCCGCAGATGCCGCCTTTGAACTCATTGGACTGCGAATCAGTATCGCTTCAGCGAGAAGTACCCGATGGCGAACGATACGATTGCATTGGCGCCAAGCCAGATGCGGTCGAGCACGTTCATGCCCGGAATCCACTGG
>CAYFTY010000738.1:0-2943 GCA_964346045.1 uncultured Bradymonadales bacterium
GACGGCTCTCAAGCGTCCGACAACACGGAATCATCTAATAATGCGAGCGCAAGCCCATCACCGGGGCCGGCCGAAGACGAGGCGACGGCCGCCGATGATTTTGCGACGGGCGCACCGGAATTCGACGGCAGCGATTCGCTCGACGCCAACGTTTCGAACGAACGCGTTGCTGAGCCCGGCGTGAGTGATTCGGCATCGCCGCCACCAACATTTGATGAGAACACGCAGGGCACCGGTGGTGGACAGGATGTCTTTGACTCGCAGGGCGAAACGGTGATCATCAACACGGCGGTAGATCCTTCGCGTTCTGTAGGCTCGAACGACGGGCCGCGAAGTGGCTCGCTCGAAACCCAGATTCGATCGCTCGAGTCTGAGAAGGAGCGACTCGAGCGACAGGCACGCCGACTCAAGAAACGTGCTGACCAACTTCGCATCAGGGCCTCAGACCTCTGATCCCTGGGCATGCCGAAGGGCCTCCAATCGCGCTGCTCGGAATCTGCGAAGCGCTGACTCCACGCTCCCTGCTTCGATGCCGCTGACCGCGCGTACGGCATCGAGGATGGGGACACGCTCAAACCGGTCGGCGACATGATTGAAGAGTCTCAACGAGCGCAGGGCATCGAACCAGACGAAGAGCGATCTGCGAAAGGTCTCGAACGACGTCGCCGATGCCCTGAGCGACCCGATCCTCTCATCCCAGCCATCTGAACTCCAAAACTCGAGAGCAGGCCCCGTCCATTTCACAGCACGGGCGCCATGCTCCCAGAGCGCATCGACCGAGTGATAGACTCTGGCGACGTCCTCAAACGCCGCCGGATCTTCGACGATACGATAACGGGTATCGCCATCTTCTATCGCTGCGACCGCCGGCCCGGTGCCAAGGGGAACTCGCTCAGAGATACGGCCCGACGGGTAGACCCGTGCGCCTGGAATCACGGGCAGCGGATGTCCGAGATTCTTGGTCACTTTATTGACGAAATGGAAGTCCTCGGTCGCGCTACGAAGCGGGATTCCCCGTGCGACGGCATAATCGTGAGGAGTCACCGCAAAGGCCGAACCGAGTACGTCGTACGCGTACGGAGAACCCGCCCGGCGCATCCCTTCCCCGAGATAGCGATGCCAGAGTTCGTACGTAGCCACGGACCGGCCGTACCTCGACTCGAGAGGATGCTCGAAAAAAGCACGTACGCTCAGCGCGGAGCGGCGTGCGTCATGCATCGCCGTGGCCCAGGTGTCTGCTACGGGAGAATCTGCGTCGAGTGATGCAATCAATACCTCGGGACGGCTTGCCGCAAGCTTCATCACCAGATCAAAGCCGATGCGCCGCGCCTCACCGACCCCTCTCGAAAGCTGACGTTCGGGTCCGGACGCATCGACAATCCACATCGGCTCTTCGCGCGCCAGCAGGTATTCGATGAGCTCTCGATTTCTCTGAATAAGGGCGTCTGGCGCAGCGGGTGGATCGTTGACCACAACCACCATGCCCATGTCTTCGACCTCACGCAGGGAGTCGAGGGTCGAGGGCAAAAATTCGAGCTCGTCACAGGCAGGAATCACGCACCAGAGGTGCGCATCTTCAATGCCTCGCTTCGCAATGTGGGATGGAAGCCGCAGATCGCGGCTCAGGTATCTCTCGACTGCTTTGCTCAATGCAACGCAGCTCGCAATTCGAGACCCTCGAGAATTTCGGCTTCTGCATCGAGGAGTTCGTCGACCCGCGCGTTGACTTCTTCGTCGTCGAAATAGAGAAGCGCAGCCTCGAGAAAATCGCCACGATGCTTGGATTCCGAGGCGGCCAACTCGATATAGAATTTTCCGAGACGTTCGTCTCCGCGCCTCTCGAGCTCTCGCCCCAGCATCGCAAAACGTTCGCATCCCCGATACTCGATGATCGAGCCGAGGATGAGTCGATCCATGAATCGCGTGTCGCGGCCGTTCCGTACATATCCCAGAAGCTGATTCACGTACGGATCTCGCTCGTCATCGGCCAGATCGACGCCGCGCTCGCGCATCAGCTCGAAGACCTGCTGAAAATGCTCGAGTTCTTCGACTGCGATCTCGATCATCTTCGATACGAGTTCGACACGATCGGGATAGCGAACGACGAAATGCATCGCATTGGCCGAAGCCTTGCGCTCGCAAGCCGCGTGATCCGCCAGAAAACCATCCAGATGATCAGCTACGAATTCGGCCCACTCGGGCCGGGTCTGTGCGCGTAGTTTGAACACTCAGTCGAGCCCAAAGAGTTCGGCCAATTCCTGCAGAACTTTCTCTTCGATGTCGCTGACGCGATTTCCGAGCCCCAGAAAACCACCCGACGCATCTGCAACTGCGCGAGCCTGGGCAAGGACATCTTTCGAGTCGTGCTCTTCGTCTTCGAGAAGGTGAGCAAGCACTCGATTCGTTCGCTCGAAAAAGAGGTTTGAAGGCTTTTTTTCGAGCAAGAGTCCGAGGAATTCGAGCGCTTCATCACTCTCAATCCCGTGGGCTTTCGCGAGCTCGAGTACCTTTTCAGACTCCCTGTCCGTCACTTTATCGTCTGCCCACGCCACTTCGATGAGTGGGACAAACGGAAGAATGGGGGCTGTCGCCGCATCGAAACCCAGTAGCAAGGCCTCTTCAGCGACGTCATCCGTCGTGTGAAGAGCCTCGGCGATTCCGGCGCGCTCCTTCTTCCGTAGCGCTTCGAGCTGCCGCTCGCGGCGCTCGGCGTGGAGCTTATCGATCTCTTTTTGTTTGATGTAATTTTCTTCTTCGGTCATGACCTTCTCACTGGCCTTGGAGACGAAAGGAATTCAAGAGTTTGCGAATTGCATCGCGGACTGCTGACTAAATACCAAAGAAGAGGCGCTTGGCGAAATCACTCGAGAGGTCGCTCTCGAAGATTTTCCGCGCCGCTTCACGGATGTCGTACTCGACCCGAAAGTATTCGAAGGTCTTTTC
>CAYFTY010000739.1:0-2937 GCA_964346045.1 uncultured Bradymonadales bacterium
CCCTCGCAAGCTGACCAGCAGTGAGCTCGTATCGGCCATCAAAACCCGCCGCAATATCGTGACGAACGGCCCCTTCGTCGAATTGACGGTCGATGGCAATCCGATTGGAAGCCAGGTCGAATCGTCAGATACCAGCGTCGACGTCGAGGTGGTGATCCGCTCCCCCGACTGGATCGGCGCCGACCGATTCAGACTTCTGGCCAACGGCGAAGTCGTGCAGGGCATCACACCTGATCAGACCGAAGATTACTGGGGTTGGGTGCCCATCGAGCTCGAAGACGGCGAATATAGAGCCAGCTTCCAGGTCGAGGTTCCCCGGGACACCTGGTTCGTGGTCGAGGTCGAGGGCGACCAGAATATGTTCCCCGTGCTCACTCCCCAGGAGATTCCGCCGTTCAATTTCGATGCGGTGATCGGAAGCCTCGCCGGAGCGTTTGGCTTTGGCGGCGCAGTCGAAGGACTCGAGCCCGACCTGACCTTCCCGCTCACGCCCTTCGCCTTCACGAATCCCATCTGGGTCATCTCGGACGGCGACGGCGAGTTCACTCCGTTGAATCCTCCGGTTCAGCGGTGCGTCGATGGTCAATACGTGAACCCGAATGCATTGCGCTCGATCGATGAACTCGTTCGCGACAAGTCCAAACGACTGCACTCGGCCCAGATGCCGATCGAGATGCATCAGAAAAACCCGTTCAAGCGTCCTCGCGGTGCTGTGACACGCGACCTGCGGATGATCTTTGAGAACTTCGGACACATTCACTGATGAAATCTGTCTGGATCCCTTTATTCGTATTTTTCATGCTTTGCACGAGCCCGCTCGCAGCCCACGAGGGGCTGCCGATCGAGCGTTCGGCCATCGCTCAGATCCACAGCGATCGCGTGGAGATTCTATTGATGTACTCCGAGCCTCCGGGACCACGCTCGGACGCCCTCCTCGGCCGCTACGACCTCGACGGAGATGGCCGAATCGATGGAAAGAAAGAAACCGCCCTCGCCATGCCCGAGGTCTCGAAGCGTATGGCGCTCGGGCTTCGCTTCGAAGTCGACGGCGAACGTCCTCAGATGAAGCCTCCCGAACTCAAGGTCGAGAAGGATCGTTCGGGCGGACTCGCCGCTGCACTCTATCTGACCTATGAGCTCGACCCGCTCGAAGTAGGGTCACGCACGCTGAACATACGAGTCTCGGATCGCAGAGGCGTCGTGCCGTTGAGCATCATCGTAGAAGCCGGCGAGGGTCTGACGATCGCCGAGACCGACATGCCCCATGACGGACGCGAAACTCGACCGGTTACCATGCCTGCCGGCACCGAGTTCTCAGTGCGTGTATCGACGCACTTGCGCTCTCCCGCCGACTAAGTTAGCGTCCACTTACTTACAGGACGTAAACAGTGAAGGAGCCATGGGTAAAATCAACGAAAGAATGCGAGAACTCGTCGCCGAACTCGAAGAAAAGCGCGAGGATGCGCTCAAGATGGGCGGTGAAAAGCGCGTTCAACGGCAGCACGACCGCGACAAAATGGATGCGCGTCAGCGCGTCGAATTCCTCTTTGATGACGGCACGTTTCAAGAATTCGGCATGCACGCCTTTTTTCACGCCAATGGCCAGCCGGTGCCGCAGGACGAGATACGCAGCCCTGCCGATGGCGTCATCACGGGATGGGGCAAAATCAATGGGCGCACGGTGGTCTGTGCGGCCTATGACTTCACCGTGCTGGGCGGCTCCATCGGCGACGTCAGCGAACGTAAAGTCACGCGTTGTCGAGAATTTGCACTCAAGAATCGTGTACCCATGATCTGGCTCATCGACTCGGCCGGCGCACGTGTCCACAGCGGCGGCGGCATCGACGGCGAGCAGATCAGCAATTTCGCGCTCTCGGGCTTTCTCTTCCGAGAGCAGGTTCATATGTCCGGCGTCGTGCCGCAGGTCGCGGCCATGGTCGGTCCAGGAGCCGCAGGTACCGCGTACATCCCCGGCCTCGCCGATTTCGTTCCCATGGTCGATGGAACGAGCTCGATGGCTCTCGGTGGGCCACCTCTGGTCAAAGCTGCTGTAGGCGAAGATATCGATGAGCAATCGCTCGGTGGCGCGAAGATTCACAACAAAGAATCAGGCGTTGCCGATCAGATCTACGAGAGCGACGAGGAATGTCTGACGGCGATCCGCGAATACCTGAGCTTCTTCCCCTCGAATTGTGAGGAGAAGCCTCTCGAAAAAGAGATCGTCCACGATGAGTCGCGCGACGACGAGGGCGGAAAGTACCGCGAGAAGCTCCTGGACGTGCTTCCCGAGAACACGCGCCGCGCCTACGACATGAAGAAGCTGCTGAAGTATGTGGTCGACGACGGCGAGTTCTTTGAGATGAAACCGCTTTTTGCGAGAAATCTCGTCACCGCCTTTGCGCGAATTCGGGGGCGCACGGTCGGCCTGGTCGCGAATAACCCCCAGTATTTCGGTGGAATCCTCGATGTCGACTCCGCCGACAAAGCGGCACGCTTCATCAACCTCTGCGACTCGTTCAACATCCCACTCGTCTTCTTTCAAGACGTGCCCGGTTTCATCATCGGCTCGAAAGTCGAGCAACAAGGCATCATCCGCCACGGGGCGAAGATGCTCTATGAGGTATCCAAAGCCACCGTGCCGAAGATCACAGTCCTCGTGCGCAAGTGCTACGGTGCTGGCTACTACGTGATGTGCGGTCGAGCCTACGAACCTGACCTGATCGTGGCCTGGCCGACAGCCGAAATTAGCGTGATGGGCCCCGAGGGGATGGTGAATATCTTCGCCCGCCGGATGCTCGAAGGAAACCCAAACGCCGACCAGGTCAAAAAGCAGATGGTCGAAGGGATCCGGCCCTTCATCGATATCTACAAATGTGCTGGCAAGGGCTACATCGACGAAGTCATCGATCCGCGAGAGACCCGGGACTATATCCATGC
>CAYFTY010000740.1:0-2936 GCA_964346045.1 uncultured Bradymonadales bacterium
TAGTGCGTGAAGATCGCGCGCTAGCTGAGAAATGTATGCGTGAGTTTCACCCTAAAGAAGCGACGACATGAAGATCGGGGTCACTGGAGCGGGATTCATTGACGGAGGAAGATGCCGTCGTTTTTTCGATTACTTCGATTCTCGCGAGTTTCTTCGCGACTCGTTCTCGGAGTGTTCCGAGCTTGAATCGAGCGTGTCCGAGCTGCGCATCAGCGTCGAGTAATAGCACGATACAATGACCTGTGCCGTGAATGGCGCGGTTCACGATAATCGACAGGTCAGAGCACTCGAGGCTCATTGTTGAGAGCTCCCCAGCATTGTATGAGTGAATTCCACGCCTGACGACTTCGATGATTGAAACGATCGAGACGCCGAGCTGCATGGCGTCGAGGGAAGCGTCGGGGAGATGGGCGAGCGTGATAGCTCCAGTTCTCGCCACAACGAGCGCACCTCGGTAACCTGGTACCTCCTCCATCACGCGGAGGACGGCGTTGTGAACGTTCCAATGTGACCAGTTCCCGGCGGCGACACTGAGCTTCAGCTCCGTCTCGAGCTCGTTGGCACCCGCCAACTCAGGTAAAAGATCGTCGAGCGAAAAACCGACATCGTCTTCAAGCCGGAGATGACCGCGGGTTCTCTGCCAGCGAAGCCCATTTGTCTTCGTGAGGGTCGTCAACGCCATCCTCGTGTGCAGCAGGAGGCAACGTTCCAAAACAGTTCGCCTGATCAATCCAGCTTCCTCGAGCAGGGCGCCGAGCTTCTTTGAGCCGTCGTTTGCCTGATATTGTTTGCGAATCTCTACGAGTTGCTCCCGTGTAATCCTCCCGAGCCTCCAGAGGAAGGTGCCAAGGTCTTCGTGCTGCGCACTACAAACAGCCCAAGCGACGCGCCCCTCGTTGAATACGACGATGCCCTCGAGGTGCTCCTTTCCTTCGGCGCGAAGCTCGCCGGTCCAGTGATCCTTTTCAGCAGATCGAAGCGCGTTGATCGGCGCCATCAGCGGGAGGTTTTTGTCACCCGCTACCATGGCAATATCCGTTTCTTTCGGCAAGTGGTCGACCTCATGGTTTTCCCACCGGTATAATCTCGCCGATGATTGTGAGTGCCTCGTTGAGCTGACCATCGCGAAGAAGAGTCAATGCATGCTCCAAGGTCTCTGCCTCTGTGGGAGCGCTCGTTTTTCCTGAACGAATATCTCTCAACCGTTCACTGAGCGCTATCTGCAAAGCCAGAGCTTGCTCCTCTTCCGTCTCGGCCTCGCTGAGCATTTGCTTGAACTGTGCTGCTTTGAGAAAAATCTCAGCCTGCTCATCCATAGCGGGGTTCGCGGCTACGAGCTCTGGATTGTTGTGGGGAATCGCCGCAACGGAAGGGGGTGTTCGACGACTGACGAGGTCCTGTGGCTCTGGTACCAGCGCGCGGGCCATCTCGACAGTGAGGCTCTCGCCGGTCGCGTTCGACTGGGCGAGCATCTGTCTCCCTACCGCCTTGAGTCCACGGACAGTGGTAGAGATTCGCTCGGCGAGGTAGTCGAGGACGTCCTCGGAGAATGCCTCACCACCGGGGAGTCTACGAACGATCTCACGACGTTCAGCGAATTCCGGGAGCTGGAGTGCGAGGATGACCCCGCTGCTCAAACGCGAGAGAAGCCGCTCTTCCACATCTTTGAGCCGAGTTGGTGGCACATCAGAGGTGAAGATGACCATCGAACCGCGCCGGAGGGCGGCGTCGAAGAGGGAGAAGACCGTTCGCTGTAGCCGTACATCGCCCTCGCAAAACTGGATATCGTCAAAGAGGAGGAGATCATGAGCGCCGATCCAACGGCGAAGCTCGGCTCTGCAGCCGAGCTTGATCGCTCGTTCGTGCTCCACGCTCAGGTCTTCTGAGTTGATAAGGAGCGATTGGTCAGCGCCAGCCATGTTGGCGATCGCTGAGAGCAGATGTGTCTTGCCAGACCCGATTGGCCCGTAGAGATAAATAGGATTGTAGGTCTTACGCCGTGACCCGTCGCTTGCGACAATACGCGCCAGCTCGAGGGGAAAGGCGTTCGCTTGACATTCGACGAGCGCCTCGAAGGTCATCATCGGGTTCGGCGGGACGGGGAAGAGAACGGGCTTGGTTTCTTCGAGCGTCGAAGCGTGCTGAAGAATGCCGCTAACAGCTCGGTCTTCGGTGAGTGAGCCGATAATGCCTAAACCGCTTGTTCGTCGGTCGGCTTCGATCTGCTGAGCGGTGCCATTCTCGAGCAGTCCCTCACTGACACAGCGCTCGAGGAAAGCTGGAAGAGACGGGAATTTTGAAAGTGTATCGTCACCCATGATCACGCCTCACCCCTCTGTTGAGAGATTGCTCAGCTTCCCCACCGCGATCATCACCGCTCCCATTGGTACGGATCCGGTCGCGATCACCAAGACACCTTGGCCGTCTTCAAGCGCGCAATAAACGGATTTGGTCTCGTCCTTGTCGATGACGACACGGTAGGGAGGTTGGGCTGGATAGGTACTTCTGATTTTGCTGAAGGTACTCTGAATGGCCTCGAGATCATCCGGCGCTCCGTCGCCCTGTGACGCCTCGCAGAGAATCTCCCCCTCTGCGTCGAAAAAGCATCCGTATTTCGAGAACTTGTGCTCGGCGATGAATCGCTTCAAGCGCTCGTCGAGGATTCCGTTGCTGTCTCCGTGATAAGGCATGCCTCGCTCCTGCTGCAGCTCCTCCTCTCGCTTTCGTTCATCGCGAATCTTGAAAGCCTGCATCATTGCTTGATGGAGGTCGATAGTGATTGATCTGTCATCAGTCTCGTGGCCACGCTTAAAGGTGAAGTCCGCATTCTCCCAGCTCGTGAGCTTGACGAGCGTCTCAATTCCGTCGGCGTCCCCAAGTGTGGCATGAACGAGCGCCCCTTTGTGATAGAAGAGCTGCGCGACGCCCTCGTGTCC
>CAYFTY010000741.1:0-2925 GCA_964346045.1 uncultured Bradymonadales bacterium
CTCGTGATTGGATTCACGGCGCGAGAAACCGCACGATTACCGGCGCGTCAATACCCGATTGCAGAGAAAACGAGGAGTACGCCTGCGAATTGCCCTCCGGTCATGGTACTCTGTGCTCGCCAGCAATATCATCTTGGCAAAAACGGGAGAAGGGTGTGGCAAAGAAGAAACCGATTCGCTTTCGACTAGTCGCAGAGGGAGTTGGCCCCATTCCATCCGCGCGATTCGAGACCGAGATTGATCGCTTCTCCGTTGGAATCTACGCGAACAACGGCGGCGGGAAGACCTTCTTAAGTCGGATGCTTCGGCTGGCGGACACGTCTGCGCAGCCTATTGCGACTAACGTCACGGATACGTATTTGCTCCGCGGACGAGGCGGCGCTCGTATCGAGCTTCGAGTCGAAGGCACGAACTCCGAACAATCTGTTCGCGCATTGGATGTCAGGCTGAAGTCGGGCGAGCAGCCTGAAGTCCAGAATGACACCGGATATCTGTTCCACGTCTTCAACAGCGACTATGTGAACGAGAATCTCTCTGCACACGACTACACCCCGGCAGGCAATATCGATGGTTACATCTTAGGGCAAGCTAACGTTAATGTGGAACGGGAGAAGGAGGCGCTGGCAAGCGCTGAGTCTGAACGCGATCAGTTGAGACAGGTGCTCGAGTCAGACATTACGGCGGTGCAGGCAGAGCTGGTGGACTTGGGAGTTCGAAGCACGACAAACGAGTACCGCCTGATTACCGTCGACCAACTGCTGTCGAAGAAGCGCGACACAAATGAAGTCTATTCGGAAGTTCGAGCATCGTACGACAAGGCTATCTCGCTTCCGGAAGACCTGTCAGATATCCCTTCGGTGCCGACTCTTCCTAGTCTTGGCACCGTTGATCAAATCACACTAATCCTCGCGACGCCATATCAAGCTAGCGATCTCCCGGGGAATCTCGTCGATAGGATCAAGAAAAAGCTTCCGTTCATCCGGTCCGGCTTGGATCATATGCATGCCGAGACAGGTATATGTCCGTTCTGCGAACAAGAGCTACAGGACGCCGCAGTCGCCCTGATCCATAGCTACCAAAGATACGTTTCGGATGAGGAAGCTCGCGCTCGAACGGAGATCTCGTCATCACTCTCCTCGATCGACCACTTTGAGCGCTCGCTGACGGCCTTCGAGCGGGACTTGCTTCACGTCGCAAAACGGTTCGATGAACTGAAACAATTCATTCCATCCAAACGCGAAGTCTCTATCGACGTCGCGACGAACGTTAACGAGATCCGCTCCCTGCTACGTTCACTCCGAGAGCTACTGAAAGCAAAAGACGAAGACATCGGCCGGACAGATCTTGACCCCCGCTCCCCAATCCAAGCCTTGGGCGAGAAGACCGATCGCATTCTCGCATCTCTTGATGCCTCGCAACGGGAGATCGACTCCATTAACCAGACCAAGAACGACATGACGACCGAACGGCTGGACCTGCGAAGGAAGCTTTGTCTCAGTCGGTTCGCGAAGCTTGGGGTCGATCGGGAGGATACGATAGCACGGTTCAGAGAGCTGAGTGCGCAATGTGAGACCCTTGCCGAGCAGATAGCCAATAGTGAAGCGAACTCAAGACGCAGCAGGCGAGACGCCGTGGCCGAGTCGTTCCGAGAGTTTCTGAACTACTTCTTCCAAGGCAAATACTCGTTCGATGACGACAGGTTTCGAATCGTCTTCGACGGCGAATCGATGTCGAACGGAGTTTCGCGCGTACTCAGCGATGGCGAGAAGAGCGTAGTTGCGTTCTGTTATTTCCTTGCGGAGTCGCACCGGTTGGTCAGCAGGGACGCCGATTACGAAGATCTGGTATTTGTGATAGATGATCCCATATCCAGCATGGATTTCCACTACGTGTACGCCATGGCTGAGCTCCTGAGGCACCTCAGGGTTTTCATGGGTACAAAGCGGAGCCGTGTGATACTTCTGACCCATAGCATTGAGTTCATGGGAATCCTCTTGAGAAACCGTGTATTGGCCGGTGGATTCAGTCTGGCTGGCAGCACCGCGCGAGTACTGCAACAAGACCTGGTCATGCCTTACGAGGGTCACTTGCGAGACGTCCTCGACGTTTCGACGAGTCGGATCGAGCCGTCTCACCATACTCCAAATTCGATACGTCACGTCCTGGAGACGATTGTGAGTTTCGAGTCGCCCGGTAGTCAGGTGGCAACCCTGTTTCAGCACGACAAGGAACTCAAAGACAACGGATTCCTTTATTCCCTCATCAACGATGGGTCGCACGGAGCGGTTCGCAGGCAGCGCGCGTATACCGAGGATCAAATCGTATCGGGGTGCAAGACCGTGATCGGCTTCATCAAGAAGCGTTTTCCCGGGCAGCTCGCAAGATTAGATGATGCTTGAACTGTGATCAGCGTTCCGGCTATCGGTCACGGCACGGTGCCGATGATCTCGGCGGACTCGTCTTTGGCAGGGCGCTTGTGATTAGGTTGTGGTGCTTTTCCGTCGCCTGGCCCCATTTCTCTCGGATGGAATCTCGAATGCTGCGCCTTGAGGTCGCCGATCTCGATCTTGAGGTATCGCTTCGTCGTCTCGAGTGACTCGTGTCCAAGGAGCTGAGCGACGTAGGCAATGTCGACACCATTCGCGATGAGTCCGGTCGCGCTGGCGTGCCGAAAGCTGTAGCAGGTGATCCGCTTCTCGCCGTCGAGATTCCTGTTGATACGGTCCAACACCGCACGATTGATCGTCTGTCGATTTAGCGGTGTCCCAATCGCCGAGAGAAACAGGTTGCCGGGGTCGTCCCGCTTTCCACGCAGCAGTCGCTTCCTCCCGTCCTTGAGGTAGAGTTCGATGTAGTGCGCCGCGTACTGTCCGATGGGAACGATCCTGGTCTTGCCACCCTTACCACGGACGATCGTTGCAGTCT
>CAYFTY010000742.1:0-2924 GCA_964346045.1 uncultured Bradymonadales bacterium
TCCCCTTCTGAATCGGACTCGGATTCCGAATGGACTCGGATTCCGAACGGACTCGGATTCCGACAAGGCTCGGACCAGGGCTTCGACTCCTGGATCAGATTCCCCTGCCTGGTTTCGAGCCATCGCAAAATCCAAGTGCGGTTAAGCGTCGTACGCGTACATGAGGACGAAATCCCATTCGAGGTGGTCGACGCCGACCTACCGTGAATCGGACCTCAGGTGACGAAGTCGACATCGAGCGCGTTGGCGAGCCAGCGGGCGTTTTCCTCGACCTGTGTCGAAGCACCGGTTGTCCGGCTCTTTTCGATGGTCTGAATCGCCCCGTTGCTATCAACGAGAAAAGACTCCTCGACGAAAACCTCATTTCGCCCCTGGGTATAGGTCTCGACGCGCGGGTTGTAGCCGATGGATACGACCTTTCCTCGGAGCGACTCGAGCACCTGAGGATTCGAGCGAAGGTCGCTGATCGACGGCATGTTGAACGCGGGCTCGGGCGCATCCTCCTCGACGAATTTTGCGTATTTATTCACCTCGCGCTTCTGCACGACATATCCGATGCCGGTGATGGCACTGACCAGGATGACGTAGATGATGAATTCCATAAGTCAGAACTCGAGTTCACGCAGCGACATCAGAAGGCCGCGTCCGATCGAGCCATATCGTGCGTTCGTGTATCTGTGGTCGGAACACACCTTTTGAATCTCATACGCGCCGCAGGTTTTCCGTCCCCAATGGAGGGTCGCAAGTACGAAATCACGAGTCAACTCGACGGCGTGGGCGGGATGCCAATCACCGATTCTCTTCATGTGAGCCCCACGGCGCGCTATGCTCGACGAAAGGGAGTCGGACATGAACTCGAAACGCATACTACTGGTGGTCGTGATTTTGACGCTGATCGCCGCTGATGGAGTCGCCGCCGAAATTCGGGTGGCGCCCGGTCAAGACGTACAGGCAGCCATCGACAGCGCGATGCCCGGGGACGTCGTCATTCTCGAAGCCGGCACCCATGACGGACCGATAGCGACCGAGCGAGACGGCGCTGAAGACGCGCCCATCGTACTGCGTGGCGAAGGTGAGGCCCTGCTTCGCGCAGGCGAGCGCGTCGTCGATGTAGCGCATGCCCATTTCGCCATCGAGGGTCTGATCATCGATGCCGAGTTCGCCGAAAACCGGGTGATTCGTATCCAGGACGAAGGTGTCGGATTTCGGCTGAGTCAGAGCGAGGTTCGCAACGCACGGCGCAATTGCATCGACATCCGCAACTCGGCCGACATCCTGATCGAAACGAGCCTGATTCACCATTGTCTGAACTGGGACGGAGGGCGCTCGGACGCTCATGGAATCAGCGCCCAGGCGGTGCAGGGGCTTACGATTCGTGACACCGAGATCCACACGTTCACGGGAGATGCATTTCAGATCGACCCGACTCGTTCAGAGCCGGGTTGGGACGATATTCTGATTGAAGGTTGTACCTTCTGGCTGGCCCCGGTGACCGACGGCTCGGGGGACGTACCGGATGGCGTGGTTCCTGGCGAAAACGCCATCGACACCAAGACTCTCGATGATGTGAGCGGGCGGCTGACGGTCGTCGATACCGTCGCCTACGGATTTCGTAATGGCGAGATCTCGAATATGGCGGCATTCAATATCAAAGAGACGGTCGAGGCTGTCTTCGACCGCGTCACCGTGTACGACTCGGAGATCGGCTTTCGACTGCGAGGCGGCTCAGGGGGTGCAACACCGGGAGCCACAGTCTCATTGACGAATATCGTGGTCTATGACGTCGACAGGGCGATTCGCGTCGAGAGCGATATCCCTGCAAAGATACCCGTCCATCACGTTACTTTCGGTGCCGGAATTGGCGAGCACGTCGACCTCGTCGATGGCGCCACAGCCGACGATCTGGACCCTCAGAATGTCGTGGTCCTCGGGACGATTCCCGACGCTCTCGCCGGGCCGTCAACCGTGGAAGCTGTCGAGAGTGATTTCGAGGATTCTTCGGCAGCGAATTATGTACCGGTCGAAGGAGCGGGATGGATCGATACGGGAATCGATCTGGGCGTGGGCATCGATCGGCGCGGAGTGGCGCGTCCCAGCGGCGCAGGCCCCGAGCCCGGTGCATTCGAGTTTGGAGCGGCGCCCATCGAAGACATGGGTATGTCGCCCAGGGATATGGGACCAGAGATCGACATGGGAGCAGAGAACGATATGGGCGCTGGACCGGATATGGGTGCTTCAGCGACTGATGCGGGAAGCGACATGTCGCAAGACGCGCCGAATACGGACCTTAGCAGCGAGGACGGCTGCGGCTGTAGCAGCACGACGGCCCAGCCTCTGTGGCCACTCGCCATTCTGATCGTTGGACTGGTTCGCAGGCGGATGCGGTAGGCGGCGCTATCTGCACGTGCGTCACACGTAGACGAAAACGAGGGCCAGGAGTCCGCCTGCGGTTGCGTACACCACGCAAGCCCCGAGGGTCCTTGCGAGTATATTGCCCTCTTCACCGGCAATGCCGACGGTGGCGCCTCCAGCGACGATATTATGCGGGCAGATGATATTGCCGACCGCGGCACCGAAATTCTGAGCACCGAGTAAAGTCAGCGAAGGTAGTTCGAGCGCGCCAGCGGTTGCAGACTGGAACTCCGAAAAGAGGATATTCGATGCCGTGGCCGAACCCGTGACAAAGGTGCCGAGAACACCGACCCATGGAGAGAAAAACGGCCACGCCGGACCTGCGGCGGCGGCGGACGAAACGGCGAGCACATCGATCATGCCCGCATGAACCATGACCCGCGACAGTCCCAGCATGGCGACCAATGCAATCGTCACCGGCACAAGCTGCTTTGCCGCTTCGGACGTGGCTTTGCGAACATCCTCTGCCGTCGCTTCGACCGAGAGCGCGCCGAGCGAGAATCCAGCGACCA
>CAYFTY010000743.1:0-2911 GCA_964346045.1 uncultured Bradymonadales bacterium
AGTCGCCTTCGATGCCGGCTTGGCTTCTCGTTTCAAGAAGCCGCCGGGGGTGATGCCTGCGGCCCACATATTTTCGACGTAGTCACAGGTGAGTGGGAAAAACGGGAGATGCTCTTTGACGCGACCAGCGGTCGCTGTGCAAAGAACCTGGGATTCGCCGTACTGAACGACGACGGACCCTCCGGCCTGTCGGGCCATGCGCCCCGTCTCGATGATCATCTCTTGATCTCCGAGCTTGGCGCCTTCTCTAATAATTGCCATTGTTCTTAGTCCTCTTTTCTATTCTTACAGATGCGGTCGATCCGAGGCTGTGGACCTATCGCGCTTACACGAATGACGGTGTCGGTGTCTTATGCCTACTCCCGGGTCCGCACATCGCGAACTCGAGCAACCCCACCGCCGAAAATCAATTACGAAAAAGCCCCCGGCCAGCGGGGGCAAAAAGGCTTACTTTCGAAGTCCGAGCGCATTGATCAGCTCTCGATACCTCGGAACATCTTTCTTACGAAGGTAGGCGAGAAGTCGCCGGCGCTGGCCGACGAGCTTGAGAAGCCCACGTCGTGAGTGATGGTCCTGCGTATGCGTCGCAAAATGCTCCTGCAGTTGGTTGATGCGAGCCGTCAGAAGCGCAACCTGCACTTCGGGACTACCCGTATCCCCTTCCGAACGAGCAAATTTCTCGATAATTCCTTTCTTTTCATCTGGATGCAAAGCCATGGGGTAACTCCAATTTCAAAATTTCATGTCATCTTTTCAGAGCCGAAAACCCACCCATGGAGAGAAATCAACCTGAAAGCAGGGGGAACGTAGTGCTACCACCCGGGTGTGTCAAGCTCTGGTGGTCAAAGTTCCCGAACCTCGCGCAATTGCCGTCGAAATTCATCAGCATCCGACGTCGGTATTTTGCATCGAGTCATCTCGCAGACGTAGGCAGTCGCCTTCCCGTTGCGCATCTTTTTGCCCTTGAGCCACGGAACCACCGTCTGCATCGGCGTGATCTGAGCCTCGCTCACGTGAGCCCGCACCAGATTGGGATGAAAAATGCCCCGAAGTACCTCGAGAAGCTCGGCAGCCGATTCCTCACCCTCGTGGATGATCGCGACTTCCTTGGCGGCGTCGCTCTGAAAGTCGACCGCGAGCAGCGTGCGAGGCATGAGCTCAGGCCGATGCTCGAGCCCGCTCCTCAACGCACGCAGAGTTTTTGCCGAATCTCGCTTCCACGCTTCGGCGAGCGTGGTCCGGTGCAATTTAAAAAGATTCAGAGCCATCACGCCGTTGGGCGACGGCAAAGCAGCGTCACGAGACGGTCGCAATCGCACCGGGAGTTCCCCGTGGGAATCGGGGTTCGAAAAGAAATAACTTCCGTGAGTGCCGTCGCGAAAGAGGCCGTCGGCTCGCGTCTGCATAGCTATCGCGTTGCTGATCCATCTCCGCGCGCCCGTGACCTGAAAAAGCTCGATGAATCCGGCGATCACAAACGCGTAATCGTCGGCAAAGGCCCTCGGACCCCGGGTATTCCCAATTCTCGAGCGTAGCAACCAACCTTCTTCAGTGACGCAATGACGCATCAAGAAAGCGCCGAGAGCTCGAGCGTTCTCGCGCCACGTCGTGACTTCGAATACGAACGCGGCCCGGGCGAGAGCTTCGAGATAGAGCCCATTCCAGCCCGAGATTAGCGTGGGGTCGACCACACCGGCGTCATCCGGCTCGAACTCGGCCACAGCCGAATGGTAGGCCGCGTACACATCACTTTTCATCTCGCGTTCGACAAATTCCACCAGCGCCGCGGCAGCCTCGCGATAGCGCTCATAGCGGGTGACCCGGTAGGCCTCGGTGAGAACCATCAGCAGCTGAGCATTATCGTAGAGTGTCTTCTCGACGTGCGGCTTCTGCCAGGTTGCGTCGAGCGCATATCGATAAAATCCCCCGCCAGACTCGTCCCAGATTCCGCCCTCGAGCATCGCGTCCAGACTGGTCGTGACCATCTCGACCGCTCGTTCGTTCTGGGTTCGACGATGGTAGTGGAGCAAAAAGAGCAACCGGCTGGGAAGCGGCAGTTTATGGCCGCTACCCCACCCGCCGCGATCCGTATCGAAGGAAGCTTCGAGCGCTTCATATGCCCTCTGCATCGCCGCATCGCCCTTGCCGGTTCGACCCAGACTCGAGCGCTCGATTCTTTTCATGCGTGCATCCGCCTCCGATGAAACCGTTGCGCGCTGCTCACGATAAGACCTCGCCTGCGCTTTCAAATCCGATAAAAATTCTCCATGGCTCTGCCGATAGGTCGTGTGGTGAAAGGGCCGACCTTTCTGGTCCAGCCACACCGTCCGTGCCTGCTCATTCTCGTCGACATCGAAAGCACGAGCATAGAGATGCGCGACGTCGGGCCGCTCGCGACGGTCGACCTTGATGGCCACGTACTCTTCGTTGAGAAAGCGAGCGATATCGGCATCGTCGAATGAATCTCGATCCATCGACCAACAATCCTGACAGGTCGCATCGCCCACGCTCAGCAAGACCGGACGCTCCAGTTCACGCGCCCGCTGAAATGCCTCTTCCGACCACGGATACCAATTCACCGGACCATGAGCCTCTCGCCGCAGATACGGGCTCGTCTCGAGGATGAGCCGATTGCGAAAGATTGGTTTGCCGTCTTGTCGGTGCTGGGTCGTTGCCGAGGCAACGGATTCGGCCTCGGTCACGCGCGCGGCGACGTCGCTCGGCCATCCGTCGGCTCCCGGCAGTGAGCAGTCTACGCGCTGTGGCGCGGGTGCGCTCGATTCCTGCACAGGTTCTGGCTTCTGGTCTGGGCCTTTCTCGCAGGCGCAGAGAGCCAACATCAAACCCACGATTCCGAGTCTGGCGAAACATGTTTTCACCATGGTCTGGCCCAGGCAAGAGGCGTTCAAGG
>CAYFTY010000744.1:0-2911 GCA_964346045.1 uncultured Bradymonadales bacterium
GGGAACCGACACCTTCAGATCCTCGGTGTAGCTCACCGTCTTACCATTCGCGAGCTGGAAACTGGTGATCCCGGCGCCCTTCAGAGCCGCAGGCAGGTCTCGCTCCTGCACCTTGCGAAGGCTCTCTTTCGCGGCCTTCAGTTGCGCCTCGATGGTGGCAACCTCCGTCTCGAGTTCGAGTTGCCGGTTTGCCAAAGCGACGACCTCGCTAAGATCACCGGTTTTGCTCGAGCCGTCGGCTTCGAGCTCTTTCAAGAATTCTTCTTCCACGTTAGTCTCCGTTGTTGTCGAACAGTGCAGTCGGGATCGGTGCATAACTGCGTGCCATGCGATCCCACATGAGGTAGGTGAACTCGCCGTCGGTCACGTCAGCGATGATAGCCGACACGATGACGAGTCCGAACGGATCGCCACCAGCCCAGACGAGGAAGTCACCTTTTTCGGCGTTCTTCAGGACGTCATGGGCGTGCTGGATTGCAGCGTCCTTGTCGCGAACTGGAGGATCACGGTCTGCGGTAAAGACGTAGACCATATCCCCGAAATAGGCCGCGGGCGAGGTGTCCCACGAAGCACGGCCTGCGGGTACTCGCGACTCATCCGGTTCGTTCACGATGAAGACAGTTGGCATGCTCGCTCCGTTAGTGTTGATGTTGTAGTTGCTCAGACGGCTTCAGTCAACCACGTTCTAAGTTCGTCACCTGATATTGTCGCGGCGATGTCTTTCTTGTCCTTGAGCGCTCGAAGTTGGGGTCGATCAATCGTTCCAAGAGCTTCGAGATCAGTATAGGTGCACGCTCGCGTCTGACCAATTCGATGGATTCGGTCCTCCGATTGCAGTCGCAAGATCAAGTTGTGCGAGTTGTTGAAGTAGAAAGCGTCCGCCGCTGCGTAAAGATCAATCCCGGTTCCCGCGGATTGAGGATTGGCGACGAAGAACTTCGCCGTGTCGCCCTTCATGAATGATTCGCGAGCTCGGGTCTTGTCAGAATCGCTCACGCCCCCATGATACTCGACGACTGCGGCGTCACCATATGCAGTTCGCAGGGCTTGAGCGATCTCTCGAAGGCTGTACCTCCAATAGGCCCAGATCACGGCCTTGTCTTGAACCTGGTCGAGTTCAGCCATCAAAGCATCGACGCGCGGGTTCCGCTTGGACAACGGTGTACCAGGATGCTCAAGCGGGTCGACGTCGTCTGGTACGATGAACCCACATGCTATCTGCTGCAGGCGGATCAGCTTCGTGATGGCCATGGTGGCCGTGACTGTGTGCTGCCCGACGTGCGACACGAACTCGCGAGCCATCGACTGGTAGGCGGCATTAGCCTCGTCGGTCAGCTGGAAAGACCTCATGCGGTAGATCTTTTCGGGCAGGTCGATGCAATCGCTTTTCAGCAGTCGCGACCTATATGGGTCGAGCATCGCGCGAAGCTTGTCCTCGTTGCGCATACCGACCACAGTTTTGACTGGTCGTTCCTCCTTGCGTTTCTTCCCCGTCTGTCTGTCGGTCACCCAGGCCTCGTAGGTCTTCCCGGGAACCTCCTCTTCGACAGCGAATTCCGACTTGAACTCGCCGTAGGACATACCGCCGACGATATGAGGAGACAGGAACTTATACTGCGAGTAGGCATCTAGTGTCTGACCTGCCGACATGGTGCCCGTCAGTATGAAGCGACGCTTTGCGAGCTTCCCAAGTCGAAGACACGCTTTCGTCTGCTCTGACGAGGGTGTCTTGATGTTGTGTGACTCGTCGATCACCATGACCGCTTTGCGAGCTTTCAGGAAACGTCGCGCGAACGCTTCGCCCTTCTTGCGGTGGATGATTTCTAGATTCAAGCTGGCGACTGCGAACTTGTCGGTATCGCAGATGTTGATCCCCTTGCGGGGGTCCCCGATACGCATACCACCTTCAACGCGACCTGCGTTCCAGAAAGCGGCGTCTACCATTCCTTTGGGAAGATGATCGGGAACTTCTTTCTCGACCCACTTCCTGTGGACGTCCTTTTCGGTCACGACGAGCAGGCCGTCGATCTCGCCCTTGGAGTAGAGCCAGTGGCACACGTCGAGGATGGTTTTCGACTTGCCGAGCCCCATCTCCCACTCGAGGGCGAAGTATGGCAAGTCCTTGATGGTCGACCACCATTCTCGCTGGTGCGCATAGGGTTCAGTGACGAACTCGAAGTCGACGTGTTCCTTCGGCTTCATCTTGTAGAAGTGGGCCCAGGCGAAGCGGCATCCCGGGTGGAACGAGTCCTTGCCCAGTTCCTGCACGAGTAAGTCCAGGGCGAACCTAGTCGGCTTGAACCGAAGTCTGGTGCCTTGAAACTCGACCTCGGTGTTTAAACGCTCACCCAACGAGCGGGAGTCGTCATAGTCGAGTCCCTCGACGACTCCCCACATATTCTCGACGAGAACCTTAGCCATCGGCGGCGACGATGATCGGGACGCCGTAGGAGCCGACGGAGTCGAGCGCCATGTCCTTGAACACCGCGGGCGCGGCGTTCTTCGCCATGGACAGAAGCTCGACCGCAAGCCGGCGGATCTCCAGGTCAGCGCCTGCACCGCCACGCAACCACAGGAAGTGTCGCAGGAGGCGCATGTTGGGCGTCCACAGGAGTCGTGTCTCGGCCGCGTTCGGAAGGTGCGAGCGGGCGGCCTCGTTGGCGCGCTTCTTCTGCAAGGTGCGCGATTTCACGTTGGGCTCTGCGATAGAAAGCCTCTCCAGGATGTCATCCTGGAGCTGGACGTAGGCCCTTCGGTCGTCTTCACACTTGGACAAGAAGGCGTCGATCATCGGGTGGTTCTCAAAGGCCCCGCCGGCGAGGTGGACGAGCATCGGTGGGACGACGAACTGAATCTCGGAGGCATCGACGTACCGCTGTGACTCTTGCGAGATCGCGACGCCCACGCGGTG
>CAYFTY010000745.1:0-2910 GCA_964346045.1 uncultured Bradymonadales bacterium
GATCAAATCCATATCTTCGAAATTGCCCTGAGTCAGGCGCGCACTCGGCAGCATCGAATGGACGAGATAGATTCCAAAATCCGCGCCTTCGAGCGCCTCGAGCGTATCGCGGCGGCTGAAGAGGTCGCAGCGGCGCCACTCGACGTGATCTTCGTCTTCGAGGTCGCGACGAGAGAGTCCGATAATGTGGTAGTCGTCTTTGAGCCATTCGATGAGTGCCTGTCCGACGAATCCTCGGGCTCCTGCAATCACCACGGTTTTTTTTGCTTCGTTCATCGCGTTACCTCCTCGTCAAGATCGAGGGCTGCGTCGTGAGACTAGACACGTAGATCGGCTTTCGCTAGTAATCGCGCACAGTCTACACGAGGATTAGATGATGAAACGCCGCATTCTGTGCTTGATTGCTCTTCTTTCTCTGACACTCACGGCGTCGACGGCGGCCGCCCAGGTCTCGATTGGCGTGGGCGTCAAAGGCGGTCTCAACGGATCGCTCGTCGACGGAGTACCCGAAGACGAGACGCTCGACTTCGGTGGTCAGACCTATCAGCTCGATCCCGATTTCTTTCCGATGTTCGGGATCGGCGGAGCCATCGGTCTGGCGGTCGAAGCTCGCGCCATGAAATACATCGGGCTCGAAACTGGCCTGCACTACTCGTTTGACAACGGCAGCGGCAACGAAGAGGTCAACAACACGGCGGGTCAACGCCTGCTGACCGTCAATCAAGATCAGCGCTCGAAGTCGATTCGTATACCTGTTCTTCTCAAGCTCGCGATTCCATTTCCGGTGGTTACGCCTGTCTTTGGTCTGGGCATCGAGGTCGTTTCACAGACCGACTCCGAGCTCGAGTACGATATCGAGTCAGCCGGGATCAATAAAGATATTGCGACGTCGACCTATACCCTCTTTGCGTTCAGCATCGGACTCGAGTTCAAGGTCCAGCAGATCCGCATCCCCCTCGAGCTGCGCGCCGGGTACAACCTGGGCTTCGATAATACGCTCAGCGGACGCGTGAGTCCCGAAGGCGAGAGCATCAACACGGCTACCTTCGTTTATGATGGCGCCTACCAGGGACACGTCGGTATCTATACCGGCATCATGTACGACTTTGACCTGCTACTCTGATTTACGCCGTGCTTCGAATCGTTTGAACTTGCTGCCAGGAAGGCATGGTTATCAAAGATCGCGAATCGATCGACGAACAGATCGCCGCCATTGATCTGGGCTCGAACTCGTTTCATATGGTCATCGCACGGATCGTCGACGATGAGCTGCAGGTCGTCGATCGCATCAAGGACATGGTGCGGCTCGCAGCCGGGCTCGACGAAGAGACCAACGAGCTCGATCTGGACTCGCAGCGGCGCGCGCTCGAGGCGCTCGAACGCTTCGGCGAGCGCGTGCACGGCATGCAGCCCGGAAGCGTTCGCGCGGTCGGCACCAACACCCTGCGAAAAGCAGCGAACTCAAAAACTTTTCTCTCGGCCGCCGAGGCCGCGCTCGGACACCCCATCGAGATCGTTCCCGGCGCTGAAGAGGCACGCCTCATCTACCTGGGAGTGGCACACGATATTGGCGTCGGCGGGTCGAAACGACTCGTCGTCGACATCGGCGGCGGCTCGACCGAATTTATCATCGGCGAAGATTTTGACCCGATCATCCGCGAATCGAAATACATGGGCTGTGTCTCCTACAGCCAGCGCTACTTTCCCGGCGGCAAAGTCACGCGAGAAGGCTACGATCAGGCCGTGATTGCGGCACAGCAGGAGTTGCAGGCGAGCGTGAAATCGTATCGCGAGCTGGGTTGGAAGCGGGCCGTCGGTGCGTCGGGCACCATCCGCGCGATATGGGATATGAGCGTCTCGAACGATATCGGCAAAACCATCACGCTCGACGGTCTCAAAGAGTTGCGTAAGCGAACGATCGAGATCGGAGTCGCCGAAGACCTCAACGACATCAAAGGCCTCTCTTCGAGGCGTGCTCCGGTGCTTCCCGGCGGGCTGGCGATCCTGATCGGTGCATTCAAGAGTTTGAAGATCGACGAGATGATCGTTAGCGATGGCGCCCTTCGTGAGGGTGCAATCATCGATCTTGTCGGGCGTCTGCAGAATCGCGATGTGCGTGACGAGACGATCGCAAACCTGGCCGCCCACAACCAGGTCGACGAAGATCATGCGAGCCGCGTCGAAGAAACGGCGCTCCACCTTCTCGACGAGGTGGCCAGCGACTGGGAACTCGACGGTGAAGTCTATCGGCAATTTCTGAGATGGGCCTCTCATATCCACGAAATTGGGCTCTCCATCTCCCATAGCAAATACCACAAGCACGGCTCTTATCTGGTCGAGAATACCGATATGCCGGGCTTCTCGCGTGGTGAGCAGAAGTTCCTCTGGGCGCTCGTCCGTTCGCACCGTCGCTCGTTCAAGACGCATCGATTTTCAGACCTCAAGTCGCCGCTGCCGGTGACCGGACCACGCCTGGCGATCCTCTTGCGACTCTCGGTGCTGCTCAATCGCTCGCGTCAGGACGACGCCGTGCCCGAGACGCTCAAAGTCAAAATCCGCAAGGGCGGCAAGCAGCTCCGGCTGAAATTTCCCGACGGATGGCTCGAGGATTCGCCGCTGACCCGCGCCGATCTGCAAGAAGAAAAGCGTTATCTCAAGCCCGACTACAAATTGAAGTTCAAATAAAAGAGCCTGCGGCCTCTTGATCTGAGTGAAATCCTGCGAGCCGACACATTTTGCCTCCCGGTTCGACGAAGCTTGCTCCTCGAGGCAAATAAACAAAAGTCGATTATCTTCAACGGCTTGCAGACTTGCCTGGCACCCAAACGAGTCGAATTTGCAGGCACTTCTATCCGCTGACATCCGATGATGCGGCTCGTCCCTGTCTTCCCCCGAGAGAACGCACCTGCC
>CAYFTY010000746.1:0-2904 GCA_964346045.1 uncultured Bradymonadales bacterium
AGCCGGCCTTCTTTTGCTTATCGATATCCATATCGAGAAGCAAAAGAAGGCCGGCTCGAGCCTGCCTCGCGCCGAGTTCGCAGGCGATCTCATCGACGATTTACGTGCCCATGGTTTTCGTGAGGAGCGAGCGGTCCGCTTCGCATCGATTTTCTATCAAATGCGACGCGCCTATTTCTTCATCTACGACGAATTGGCTGGCGAGGCTGCATCGATTCAGCGCCTGCGCGCGCAGCTCTGGAACAATCTCTTCACCCACGATATCCGGCTTTACGAGCGTGATCTGTGGAATCGTATGGAGGATTTTTCGACACTGATCATCGGTGCGACCGGTACCGGGAAGGGCACGGCGGCAGCGGCGATTGGCAGGGCAGGGTGGATCGATTGGGATGCCTCGAATACCCGCTTTGCCCACTCGTTCAACGATTCTTTCGTGCCCGTGAATATCTCGCAGTTTTCGGAATCGCTGATCGAGAGCGAACTCTTCGGGCACAAGAAAGGTGCGTTCACCGGGGCGATTGAGGCGCACGCAGGCGTATTTCAGCGCTGTCAGGAGCACGGGACCATTTTTCTCGACGAGATCGGTGAGATGTCCGAGCAGATTCAGATCAAGCTGCTGAGGGTGCTTCAGGAGCGGTCGTTTTCACCGGTTGGCAGCCATGAAACCCTGGAATTTAAAGGGCGAGTCGTGGCTGCTACCAATCGTTCGATCCACGAGATGCGTGGCGAGGGCCGATTTCGCGATGATTTTTACTATCGGCTCTGTAGCGACATTATCGAGATGCCCACATTGCGGCAGCGTATCCGCGAGCATCCGGCTGAGATCGACGTCCTCGTCGAAAAGATTGTCGAAAAGATTGTCGGACACCGATCAGATGAGCTCTTCGAACTCGCCCTCGATGCCATCTCAGAGCTCGAAGATGACTACGCCTGGCCAGGGAATGTGCGAGAGCTCGAACAATGCGTGCGGCGAGTGGTGATCTCGAGGCGTTACGAAGGCGATCTGACCCACGCCAGCCCTGCCGACCCCTACCTTGCGCTGGTCGCGCGAATGCGAGATGCGGATATTGAGGCGCGCGATGTAATCTCACGATATTGCGAGCTTCTCTACGGAGAATTCGGCACCTACGAAGAGGTCGGTAGACTCACCGGACTTGACCGACGAACGGTCAAGAAATACATCGATGAGGCTTGATGATAACCGATGAATTGATGCCGCGGCTCGACTCTTTGAGTTTGCCTTTGCTTTCCCACGAGTGAACCATGCGCTTGCGTCTCTTTTTGCTTCTCTTCTCGTTCGCACTCTTTTCGGCCTGTGCGGCCGACGATTCGAACCCGGTCGACCAACCCGAGTCGAATCCACCGAGCTGTACCGGTCCGAAATGTGATGGCATCACGGACCGATTCAAAGATGCCTACAGTGATATGCGGGAGGTCGAGCTCGATGACCTCACCGTGGTCGGAGCCGGATTTGCCACCGAAGAACTCAATGGCGTTCTTTCGGACATTCCGTACACCGACATCGAGCTCGGGGCGACGGCTGTCTACGGAGATGAAGAAGAAATTCTCGGTCAAACGACCGTTCACGATCTGAATTCTCTACGAAGCGGCCTCACCGAAAGGCTCGGAGAAGACGCATTCGCGACACGCATCGTAGAGCTGCGCGCAAACGAAGCATCGACGCGGGATCTGGTCTGGGCCGAAAGTCATTTCCGAATTGGGCCTGATCTCGGCCATTCGTGGGGAGTCGACGCGGGCGATGTAGTGGGTTCGGTCGGATTCCAGGCCAACGCGACCGTCGAAACGGTCGTGATTGCGCCCTATGAGGGCGCCATCGAAGCGGTCGCCGAGAGTCCCCTCTCGTCGATTCGTGAGACACGTGGCTGGGTGATGCCTCGTAGCGTCGGCGACGTCGAATCCATGTCGCCCGGAGAGAGCCTTTCGATGAGCGCCGATGGGGCACTCGGCCTGAACCTCGGCGTCGGTGTGCCCTTTCTGGTCGGGACCGTGGCGGACCTCGTGACCCTCCATGCTCGACTCAGCTTTGGCGCTCGAGTCGCGCTGCGCGGAAAGCTCGATGTGCAGCTCGTGCGTGGAGACGGCAATGACGCGTGGATCGATGTTGGAGTCCGAAATCAAGAGTTGCGGCATTTCTCGGTGGCCCTGACGACGGGCTACGGAGTTCAGGGGCTTCCCGAGGTGGACCTCGATCTCGGGGTGGTCGATCTCGATGTGGACGAACTCGCCGAGAAGGCGTTGCGAAAGCAACTCGACAAGCGGCTCACGCCCGAGCTTTCGGCCTCGCAGAGTGCTGCCGAGCGTCGACTCACCGTCGCACGATTCCGATTTGACCTGGGTGACGCGCGAAATATCGAGGTCGAGCAGGCGATGGCGCAGGCCCTGCGCGGCGATATCCGACTTGCACAGGCACTTGCCAATCGAGGCGATGCCGGCGTTGTTCAAGAGCTCGACCTCGTCAAAGATTCGCGTTCGGAAGCCAACTACATCGGCTTTCGATTCCTCGGCATGGAATTCTATCGCGCGAATAACTTCGACACTGGAACGATTCAAATCGAGGCCGACGGAGAGAACCAGACCTTGCTCTTCTCAGAGCTCGAGCAGAAGTCAGGCCTATTCTTCACCGACCGTGATCTGGCGTGGCGAAAACTCGTCTCGCTGCGAAGCGCAGACGGACGCCTTATCGATGCCAGTGTAAACACCCGACTTACGCTCAAAGAGAAAGACAGATTTCTGACGCGTGATCAGATGCTCGACCACGTGGACAATCTCAGCGCCTATTTCATCGGCCACGATGCGCTTTTCAGCGAGATCGGACCGCTCACGGACACGCTTGCCGAATTCGTGGATACGATTTGCGGACGTCTGGATCAGAACGCGAGCTTT
>CAYFTY010000747.1:0-2902 GCA_964346045.1 uncultured Bradymonadales bacterium
GCCTGCGTGGCAGCGCCCCGAGCCGCAACCTGAGCCCAAAGCCCCGCCCGAACCCGCCGCGCCTGCGCCGTCTCGCGTCGAAGAAACCGGCGAGACCTTTGTGGCCGAGAAGCCCGAAAAAAAGGGCAATGGCGTCTTTCTCGTCGTGGTGCTCCTCGTCTTGCTATTAGTCTTTGTGGTCGGAGCATTCATTGCCTACAACATGGGCGTGCTCCCTTTCTGAAGCCATCATGATGACCAAGAAACTCGTCATTCTACTCGCCTCGTTTCTCGTATTCCCTCTGATCGGTTGCTCGGGTGATTCGGGAGGACCGGGAGACGGTCGCGTCGTCGGCATTCCGCCGGCTTTTGGAAAAGACGATAATTACATCGCGACGAATGCTGTCGAATATATCCTCTCGGGTGCGGCGACGACCGATCTGCCCGAGGGTTACGGGGAATTGCCCGAAGAAGAGCGCGAGGAGGCCCTCGACGAGCATGTCGCGCAGCAAACCGGTGAGATTACGCGTGCGGCGCGCCGACACGTCGAAGGTCTGCTCGATGGCCCGAATGAAAGCATCGAAGAAGAAGAAGAGAAGTTCTTCATCTACGTCAAGCCTTCGTATCGTGGCGGCGAAGTGCTCGAGCCGATCGTCGAAGGCGAATCGGTGAGTTGGATCTTCGAGCTCGAGATGGTCGGCTCGCCCGAGCTCATCGAGCTCGTGACGGCCGAGGCCGGCGAAGAAGCGTTCGTGGTCGACGTCGACGGCGAACGTATCGGATTCACGGTCGAGCCGAGCCCGTCGACCGACTCGTTTCCAGATTATGCGCGACTTTTCGAAGACGGAGTCTACGATATCGCCCTCATCTTTGGAGGCGATTACAACGAGGAGCGCTACGATATCGAGACGGCGGCCTGGACGGTCGAATACCTGCTCGAAAACGGTTGGTCGCACGAGAGCGTGACGACCTTCGACGAGCTCACGCACGAGTCAGGCCCCTTCACGATGCCGCTGACGGTCGAGGGCAGCCCGCTCGAGGCGCGCGTCTATATCGTGCACTCGAATATGGACGACGATGCCGGCGAAGAACAGACCCTCTTACGTGAATTAGTCGAAGACCACGTCGCCGGTCGAGACGTCGTGATCTACAGTGGTCATGCGGGCACGAACGCCGGCATGATCCTCGACTACCAGCCGCGCTACGAGATCGACGACGACGAATTCGCCGACCTGCAGATGCCCGAGACATACCAGCTCTGGGTCTTCGACGGCTGCAATAGCTACCGCACCTACGTCGATAAACTCATGTTGAATCCGGCTCGAACCTTCGAGAATACGACGGCCGTGACGACGGTGAATACGACGCCGTTTTCGGCGGGCTACGAGATCATCAATCGTTTTGTCTACTGGTTCACCTTTGCCGACGAAGAAGGCAATCACTTTCCCGTGTCGTGGAATACCCTGCTCCAGGGAATCAACGACGAGTTCCCCACTGTGCACTATGGCGTGCACGGCATCGATCAAGACCCCAAGCTGAATCCGCACTCGGGTGGCGGACCTCAGTGTCGCCCATGCTCGGATAACGCCGAGTGCGGTGGCGGCGGAAATTACTGCCTCAACTATTCGGGCGGCAGCGCCTGCGGCGTCGGCTGTACCAGCGACGCAGCCTGTGGCGACGGCTTCGAATGCATCTCGGTCTTCGACGATCCCGAGCTCTTCTACGTGCCGCGCCAGTGCGTCGCAAGCTCGTTGGCCTGCAGGTAAACCCGGGGTTGCGGCTTTTTGAATTCGCGGGGTCCCCGCAAACCACCGAAGCCCCGATCAGGCTGGCGTGGGTATTGCTTCATCTACCCGATGTCCCACGATGAAGGGCGGAGTTGGTGAACTGGTGCCCCAAAAAGGCTTTTTTTGTTGGAGTAGCGTTACTCGCAGCCATCGCGTGCGCCGGGTGCGGTGAACCCCAGATCGATACCTGCCCCGAGATCGGCAGGGCAACCTGCGAGGGAGAACACGCCATCCGCATCTGCACGGATATCGGGGCGAATGGACCCGATCAGTGGTTTGACTACGACTGCAGAAAACGCACTCAACAGACACGGCCCTATTGTATCGAGCCCGAAGCGGGCTTTGCCCGGTGCATGACCTCGACCGAACCGGAGCCGCTCTGCTTCGGTGCGGGAGATGATCATGGTCAGTCATAGGAGATACCGATGCGAATGATGCTTTTGTTAGTACTCTCTTTGCTCTTTTCGGCGTCTGCTTTCGCTTCAGAAGGCATTCAGTATATGCCGGCCGAAAAGGGCGATGCCCTGGTTGTAACGCACGGTGACGAGAAGGTCGCCGAGGTCGCGATGCCCTGCAAGCTCGATGAGATCTTCGAGATAAAGGTTCATCTGGCAGCTACCTGTAAAAATAAGCCAGGACTCTTGCTCGTGGACATCTCGCAGCCCGCCGCGCCGAGGCCTCTCGAGATTCGCGCCTATGGAGGCAACCTCGAAGAGGTGTACATGCTAGGCGACGAGTTATGGATCGACGTTCGAGGCGTCGGCTCGAAACCTGTCGAGTTACCCGAGCACGAGCCCAGAGAGCCCGCGGTCGCCGAGAAGCCCGAGCCCAGAGAACTCGAGCTTTCGGAAGAACCAGAGACTGCAGAGCCCGAAGAGTCGGAAGAGCCCAGAGAAGAACCGCAAGCCGAGCCTGAAGAAAAGCCGCGCGAGGTGCGCGTGATCGGCCGGCGCGGCCGTGACGTGATCATCAATATCGGCTCAGCCGATGGGCTCCAAAAAGGCGATGCCGTCGAATTCTATCGCGTCGAAGTCATCGAGCTCGATGACGAGCAGATCAGCGAAGAAAACGAGGTCGGTGACGGCCGCATCGAGAGCGTGTCCGAGGACCGTTCGATCGTCAGGCCGGGATTGAAT
>CAYFTY010000748.1:0-2893 GCA_964346045.1 uncultured Bradymonadales bacterium
GGACAGCGCATCAATTTCCAGGGGCGAGGATTCGTACCCAACGAAGAGGGCGAGAATTTCTACGGAATGCTTTTTCGCTTCGAAGGAGAGTTGATTTTTGATTCGGGGGGAAGCCTCGATCTAACCGGCGAGAATGCCATCGAGCGATCTCCGGATGCCGTAATCAACGAATCGGTGGCCGTCTCGAGCGTCTGGTACGATATCGAAGATAATGGGCTCACGGGGCTGGGGGCCGAACCCGGAATCTTCCAGGGGGATATCACTCCGATCGTTTTCGACCGATTTTCCGAGGCCGAAGGAGTTTCGGTTCCGGTCGAGTTTCGAATCCTTCCCACCCGCCAGGTCGTTCATCTCAAATATCTTCCAGCGTTCTACAAGGGGCTCGAGGAGTACGGATTGCAGAATGTCGAACGCGACATCCGACAGCGGATTCTCGAGGTGGTCGAAAGAGACTACGAGGGAATCAACGTCACCTTCCAGGAGGCCTTGCCTACGCAGTTCATCGACTATGCGACCATCGAAATTGGCGGCCCTGACCCCTCGGGAGGCAATAAATTCGGCTACGACAACACCTGCAATCCCGAAACGGAGACCTGCAAAGATACGGATAATGTCTTTCTGGCAGACTATCTCGGAGGCGTGAACGCCAACAGCGCGGCTGAATTCAATACGCCGTACGGCGGTATTTTCATCGAATCATTCGATTACTTCAGCCCCACGCTGAATCCCGATGTCCCCGATACTTCGCCCGAATTCGACCGCATCATGAGTAATTTCATGCCCGCTCTCGATGGAAGCCCGGTGCGAGGCACCGAATGGCCGGGAGGCGATCGCGACGCCGAGATCGCTGAGGCCATCCACATGGTGGGGAGCGTGATTGGCAACACGATCTCGCACGAAATCGGACATAGCCTCGGACTGGCATTCTACCCTGCCGATCGAATTCGCCCCGGCGAGGCCTTTCACAATCGCATTCCGGGCGATAACTACATCATGGACCCGGGTGGGGCCCGACCCTTTGAAGAGCGAGCTGAGTTGGGACTTGGTCCGGCTTTCTTCAACGATCGCAATCGCGAATATCTGCTCGAGATTCTTCCGATTCCGGAATGAAAAGACTCCTATCAGCGACTCTCTGGCTGCTTGCGTTCGCGCTCGTCTCGTGCGCCGAAGGTGACGAATCCTCGGCACCAGCGCGCGAGGTCGTCGAGCTCGATGTAGTCGGCGGTCAAGTCCTCGTCATCGAGTCATCTCTTCTCGAATATCGCTTTCTGGCGACCCAACGACGTGAGTCCACCGGTGCACTCGTGCGCTTCCGGGGCGTCCTGAGCGGGGGAGAAAGCATCGACGAGGAGTTCTACGTTCCGGTCGACCGGCGTGAGGAGAGCGGCGAACTCACCGTGAGGATTCGGGTCTTTGACGGACTCTACGATGCCGTGAACCCAGATCCGAGTCGCACCTTCACCGGGGCGATTCTCTTCGAACTCGACGATTCGTTCGGAACCTTCGGAGAGGCCTTCATCGAAGATACACAGATCGAGTTTCGACGCGGAATGCCGCCCCATGTCGACGCGTTGCCCGATCTCGACGATTCATACGTCAACCAGGCCATCGAACTCGAGGGAAGTGGATTCCTAAGGCCCGAAGAGGGCAACACGTGGGCGATCGTCGACCGAGGTGAGATCGAGTACTCGGACGGTACCTCGAGAATCGTCACCAATGCCCGAGTGCCCCTCGAGTGGGCAGGGTCACGGCATGCGGCTCGATTGAGAGTCCTTCCTGAGATTTTTGGCGTGCAGGTCGGCTCGTTTTCGGGCGCGCTGAGATTTGAAAACGAATTGAAGACGGGCCAGAGCATCGATGGAACTGCATTTGAAGATTTCGTGATGGAGATGCGTCGCTCGAGGATTCGCTCGATCGATCCTCCCGCGGGAAGCCGCGGACAGAAGATCACGGTGAGCGGTGATGGTTTTTTGCCGGCGAATGAATCCCGCGGATACGGGATGTATTTCGTCTTCGAGGGTGAGTTCAATCCCGATCGACCAGGGGTGCCGACGCAGGTCTATGAGGGCGATGACGCTTTTCTGCGCGTTCCCTATCGTGTCGTCGACGCTCAGACGATCGAGCAGGACGTCTGGTACGAGGTCGAGGAAGGTGGGCTCAGCGGGTTAGGCAGCACACCGGGAATCTTTCGCGGGACCATCACTCCTGTTCTCTTCGACGCTCAGGGTGAGGAGGAGGGCGAAATGTGGACGGGTGAATTCCGTGTTTTGCCCACCCAGCAGGTCGTCTATGTGAAGTATCTGCCAGCCTTCTCGAATGCGCTCGAACCATATGGGCTTCAGAATGTCGAGAGGGAGATTCGAGACCGTGTGCTCTTCGTCTTGCAGCGCGACTATTCGGGGATCAACGTGACGTTCCAGGAAACACCGCCCGGTGATTTTGTCGAGTTCACGACGATCGAGATCGGGGGTCCCGACCCGAGTGGGCTGCTGAATTTCGGGTACGATAATTCGTTCAATGAGGGTGGAAAAGACATCGGGAACCTCTACCTCAGCGACTATCTCGGTGGCGTGAACAAGCATTCTCAGACGGCCGGCTTTTTGCCCTACGGTGGAGTGTTCATCGAGTCATTCATCGCCTTTAGTCCGACGCTATTTCCGAATGGCTTTGGCACGGCAGAGGCGTTCGACCGCATCATGTCACCCTTCATGCCCGAACTCGGCGGCGATCCGGTCGGAGGAGACGAATGGCCAGACGGAGCGCGCACTGCAGCCATTCGAAATGCGGTCGATCTCATCGGCAATCTCACGGGACACACTGCATCTCACGAAATTGGTCATAGCCTCGGGCTCGCGCATTTTCCGGACACGGTCGAGGGGTTCGAAGAACGCTT
>CAYFTY010000749.1:0-2889 GCA_964346045.1 uncultured Bradymonadales bacterium
CATTCCCGGCGCGACGAAAGGTCGAGCATCGCATGAACCCAGGCGGGGCGCTGCACCAGCATGACAAAGGCGAGTATGGCCGCAGTGACGACAAATAATGCCGGGCGTCCGTAATCGAAGGCTACGGCACCGACCCCGGCGAGCACACAGAGTCCAAGCAGGTCAGTAAGGCGCTCGGCGATCACCACCGGTGCGGTCCGTGCAAAACTATGTCCTTCGAAGCGCTTCAAAAGACCGCTTTTCAGAACTTCACCGAGCTTGCCGGGAGTCACGGACATCGACATCCCCGAGACGAATATGCCGCCGCTCAACACGGGATTCACCTCGATATCGATCGTTTTCAGGTAGAGATGCCACTTTGCGAAGCGCATGATGTAGTTGAGCAGACTCAGGCCCAGAGCGCCGATGAATATCCACCAGTTGAACCCCGTCAAAACCTGCAGGAGCGCCCGCGAATCGCTCACGACCGCCATCACTGCATAGACGGCGACGCCGAGCAGCAATCCAACGAGAAGACGATTTCGCAGACGTTTCGTCATGAAATGAGCAGTAGAAGTGGCAGCAGAGGCCCGTCTGTTCTAAGATTCCGTCGCGGCGGCTCGGATTGTAGCGTCGCCGCGGTCGCTGTCGAGTCGATTTAATGTTGGAGTTTTGACATGCGCTGGATGATACGCACGAGAAGCGCAGTGGTGGCTGCACTGATCCTTTTCCTCTCGGGTTGTGCCTATAACTACGCCGGGAACGAAGGCAAGGTTCGCAAAGAACCGGTCGAACGCACCCAGACCGAAGTCGTCGAACTCAAGCAGACCAGCACCCCCGCAGACGAAGCACGCGAAGCTTTAGAACCCGAGTCCACGTCCAAATGTGGAATTGAAGTCTTCACCACCTACTATTACGACGCCACGACCCAGGTGGAACGCCAGGTGCGGTGCGACGACAAAACGGTCGTCGAGGTCAAGCGGAAGCCACTTGGAGAATCGCTCTACACCGACCGCAAAAAACTCGGGTATCCCGAAGAAACCTGGTTCATCCTCGTCGACCCGAGAGGGGTGAAAGCTGCTCATCTCAACAACGACCATCTCCTCAAATTGTCGAGAGAATTTCGCATCGAGTTTCATGGTCGTGCGGCTGACGGGCTTCTCGTCTACCTCTTTCATGAGAAAGTCACCTGACCGGCGTGAATTGACACCTCGGCGTGGCATTCATACGCTACGCGAGAGCGTATTGGAGAGACCATGCAATCGATGTCCGAAGCCTCGCAGGCGGACGAGCTCACGCCCGAACTGCGGCGAGAGATCAAGCTTGCGAGACGTTGCTTTGTCGGCATGGAGAGGCTGACCACCTTGATGCTCAGCTATCCACCCGGCCACCCTATCGTGGCAGAGGCTGCCGACGGGCTCAGCGGAAGCTTCCGCGAATTTTTCGAATTGAACGACCGCCTCTCGGTGCTCGTCGACGCGCACTCCATGAAATATCTCGGCACTGACGAACGTGTCTGGCAGACCGAGGATCCCCGAGATTACTGCTGGTCGCTCAGCAGGGATGGCATCTATCTGATTCACTTTCTGGCGGGCGTGAACGAGAGCGAACTCAGGCTCTTCGTCGACATCATCAACGAACTCGTCGACGAGCGCGACCTCTCTCTGAATGCGGTCACGCAGCTCTTCGAATGCGGATTCCGCTACATTTCGTACGATGCGATCGACGAGTCACTCGCGGCACTCGCCGGACTCGAAATGGATATCCGGAACCGCGATACCAAAGAGGAACAAGAGGCGATCGAAGACCTCTTCGAAGAGGTCTTCGACAAAAAGAAACAAGAGGAGATGTCGCCGGAGGAAGCCGCTCGCAAGCATCAGGAAGAGTTTCAGATCCGCATGGAAAAGCGGGCAAATCGTCAGAAGCGCATGGAGATGGGCTCGCGCCAGTTTCTGATGCTTTCTGAGCAGGCACAGCAGCACCTCAAGGACCTCAAACAGGGTTTCACCAAGCACGCCGAACTCGAGTATCGCGAGGGAGAGATTCTTGCAGCAATCCTCGGGGCGAGTCCCAAACCCAAACTCAGAGACCAGTCGATTGAGCAGATCTCAGAGGTCATGGGTACGCTCCTCGAGACACAGCGACCGTGGGAGTCGCTCGAGTTCCTGAAACTCATCCATGAATGGCGTGAGAATTTCGATGACGCCATCGTGGAGGGCCTCAAAAACGTCGTCGCGGATTGTTTCACGAAGCGCCGACTCTCTCAGATGATCAAAATGGTCGCGACCGCCGACGCCAAAATTCGGCGGGCGATTCTGCAGATGTTCAACGCCCTGCATCTTCAATCGGCGTCCGAAGAACTCGTGCGCCTGCTCGACTGGGACGTCGAGGATGAGGTCGAGAAGGACGTCCTGCGATTTCTGCAGGAACGCTCCCGCTACAGTGTTGCCTTCCTCGCCAATTCCATCACCGAGGTTTCATCTGAGCGAGCCAAGCCGCTGATGGAAATCGCAGTTCGGCGGATGCCGAAGTCGCGAAATATGATGCTCAAACTCATCAAAGACCCGTGCGAGCCCGGCCTCAAATTGCGGGCCGTGCAGGCGATGAATGGCCATTGGTCCTCGTCTGAAGAGGCGCATCGATTTCTCGACCCGCTCCTCGAGTCTTCGACCGACTCGATTCGGCTCGCCGCACTGCGAGGACTGGCCGACGCCGGAGTTCCACGGCTTCGAGGTCAACCGGGCCGGCTGCGGCTGGGGCCATCCGCGCCACGGCTACTTCAGCCCCTGGGGCATCCCCGGCTATCCGGACGGTCCCGACGGCCAATACCTCACCGACCGCCTGACCGAGGAGGCGCTGACCCTGCTGCGCGCACGGGATCCGCAGCGCCCCTTCTTCCTCCACCTCTCC
>CAYFTY010000750.1:0-2889 GCA_964346045.1 uncultured Bradymonadales bacterium
AGCACGCGACTTCTCGTCAGTTGGGATTAGAACGAGCAGCGGTCGAAGCATTGCTTTCCGACCACGAGGTTGCAGCACTCCTGGTTGCCCCGGCAGTCCGAGTCGGTGTTGCAGGCGCCTCCGCTCACACAAGATGTCGTGCATTCGGTGCCGCCTCTCAAATTTGGACAGCAAACCTCGTTGCCCATGCAGTCGCTGTTGGTCTGACAGTTGGTCTGCGCGCCCCCGCCGCAATTCGCCGAGCATAGTTTGTTCTGGACGCCAATGTTGCCCAGATCGCAACACTGCGCGGTGGATGAACAGTCGGAGTTGTCGGTGCAGAGTCCATCGACCAAGCAGTTCGTCTGGCAGGTGCCGTCTCCTTGAAGGTCGGGGCAGCAAACCTGACCGGCAGGGCATTCGTTATTTCGAACGCACGCCCCTGTCTGCGTCATATCCATCTGCGACATATCCACGCTCGACATATCCATCTGCGACATATCCATCTGCGACATATCCGTGCTCGACAGATCTGCGCTCGACGCATCGTTCGAGGCGTCTCGCGTCGTGCTCATATCCGAGGTGGTGGTCATGTCGCCAAGCCCCAGGTCGGTCGTCATATCGGACGGAGGGCTCATCATGTCGGTCACCAGAGGGTCTGCATCGAGAGCACCCCCGTCGCTGATGCCTTCCGCATCATTTTCACCGGTGTCGTCCGAGCCTTCGGAGAGGTCGAATCCGGGTCCCAGTTCGTCGCTCTCGAAATTCGTCGAGCCCGCATCGAAAGAGCACCCCGCCACGGTGATCGAAAGAAAGAGCAAGACAGCTCGTATTCGCATGGGGTTCCCTGGGCTCTGGCTATCCCTGCTGAAGACTCACGGCCTGACCCCGCTTGGCGGATTCCTGGTACGCGAGCGTGAGAATCAAAAGCTGCTTGGCTTCGTTTCCGCGCAGCAGCGGTTCTTCGTCGCTAATGCACGCGCTGACGAAGTTGCGGGTGGCGCGCACGAAGCTGTCTTCATACGCCGTGTTTTTCTGACCGTAGTAGACCTTCCGGGCATCGCGTCTGAGCTCGACCGGCGCCTCGAGCTGCGTCGGGTCCGAGCTGCGAATTACATCGATTTCGCCGCGGGTCCCACCGATCGTAATCCTGAGCTCCAGGGGATGATAGTCGGTGCGCATCTTTCGGTCGGGCGCATACGTGTAGGTCAGCGACCCGTAGCACTCGGTGCCGAAATGCTTCCACATGGCGACCGTCGGAGCATCGAGCGTGAATCGGTCATTCAATTTGGTGTGTGAGCGCCACGTTTCGACCTTTTCGAGTGAGCCGATCAGAAAGAGCCCGATGCAAATCGCCTGGTAGCCGATATCGTAGAGCATCGGCGAGCCCCCGCTGAGATTTGGATCGAATCGCCACGATTCTTCGGCATCTTCGGCAAATGACCACACGCCCGCCAACGACTTTCCGATGGTCGCGTTGATGCGTAGATTGGTGGGCGTTCCGATCTCACCGGCGTCGATGAGATTGCGTGCGTCGAGGAGCGGCTTGTAAAAGAGGCAGGGCTCATAGACCTGAAGGGTCAATCCTCGCTCGTTTGCAGCTGCCAGAACCTGATCGGCCTCTTCGACGGTCGTCGCGATCGGACGTTCGACCGAGACGTGTTTTCCGGCCTTGAGTGCCGCGAGTGCCTGGCGTCCGTGCAGATAATTCGGCGTAATGATTTCGATGGCGTCGATCTCGTCGTTCGCCAACATCTCGTCGAATTCGGTGTAATAGTGCCGTGCGCCCCAGTCGAGGGCGCGTTTGATCGCCAGGTCCTCGTCGCGGTCGCATACTGCGACGATCTCGGCGCGGGAATCTTTCGAATAGCCTCGGGCGTGAAGTTCGGCAATGCGGCCGACGCCTACGATACCCACTCTGAGACGAGCCATGAACTGCTCCGATAATCAGTCGATGAAAGCGAGTCCGGTGGACCCGCGCTACTACCTGATGGATTGGACGACGTCTTCTGGCGTTATAGTCCGCGCGGGCGCGTATTGTCAAAGTTTGAATCCAGGCGCCCGACGCTTCTCTCATTCATTTCGCATCGCAAATTCGACCAGGGTCGACACCGCAAATCCAGTGCCTCCGGCTGGCGAAAGTGCACTCTCTTTCTCGGAGTATGCCGGTCCGGCAATGTCGAGATGAGCCCATGCTCCCTCGAAGTCGTCTTCAATCCATCGATTCAAAAAGAGCGCGGCAGTAATGGCGCCACCCCAGCGTGGTCCGACGTTCTTCATATCGGCCATTGGAGTGTCCAGGAGCTCGTCGAGTTTGCGGTTCAGTGGCATGCGCCAGATGTCCTCGCCGGTGTTCGATGCCGCGCTCAAAATGGCGTCGGCGAGCCCGTCGGCTTCACTGAAGAGCCCCGCGGTCGTTTCGCCCAGTGCCACCACACAGGCTCCTGTGAGGGTTGCAAGATCGATGATCGTATCGGGCTCGAATTCCTGAGTATAGGCCAACGCGTCTGCCAGAATCAGACGACCTTCGGCATCGGTATTGTGAATTTCGACCGTCTTTTTTCCGTAGCCCCGGAAGATGTCCTGAGGCTTCAACGCGTCGCCGCTGATCGAATTCTCGGCGGCGGGAGTCACGAAATGAACCTCGACACCTTCGGGTTTGATTTCGCCGATGGCGCGAGCCGCCCCGAGAACGGCAGCGGCCCCGGCCATATCGGAGTGCATCCCAAGCATCGAAGAGCCGGGCTTGATATTGTAGCCGCCGGTGTCGAACGTGACGCCTTTTCCGACGAATGCGATGCGCCGCCGAACCTCGCCCTCGGGCCGGTAGACCAGATGCGCCAATCTCGGGGGGTGAGAACTGCCTTTGCCAACTGCCATGAGCAGGTTGAAGCCTTTTTCGACCAGAGC
>CAYFTY010000751.1:0-2884 GCA_964346045.1 uncultured Bradymonadales bacterium
GGTCCTCAGCGAGTTCGATGGTCGCGCACCCCGTCAGGACGAAGCACGCGATGATGATGCATACGTGTCGTATCGTCATGACTTAAAAGGTGACCGAGGTACCGAGGCCCAGCCAGAGTTCGTCTTTGACGTCGAACTCCTCAAAGATCTGGTCCCCGAAAAACATGAGGTAGCGTAAATCGAATCGGAAGCTGAAAAGCCCGCCGGTGTAGACCCGAAAACCGCCGCCGACATCGAGCGCTGGCCGCTGGCTCCGGGTCAGCCACCCGTATCCACCACCGAGCGCAAAGAAGAGCTCACCGTATGTGATCGCGTCATTGAGCCACGATCCTTTCCAGTAGAGCGGCTTCCAGACCGCACTCGACGTCGCGAAATAATCCACGACCTCGAAGGGCGTCGGTGCCAGATCAAAGGCTTCCAACTCGGTCGAGAGCTCTGTATCGTACTGGAATGACCAGTAGAATTGGACGATCTCCCAGGCCCAGGATTCGCTGAAATGTAGGGTATACTGGCCACTGACGGTCGCACCTTTCGTGAAGGCGTCGAGCGGTAGCCAACCCAACGAGACACCGAACTCGTGAGTGGGATCAAAGATGCGATTCTGTACGACGAGGGCTGAATAGTCCTCTTCGGCTGCTGCGTTCGAGGCGTCAGCCATGAACGTCATTGACAGCAAGACCGCGAGAAGGAGGGTTCGCGCAACCATTCTCATGAAACACTACCCGGTTTCGAGGGGGTAAAATGCGACTCAAGTGCTTTGCTTTTCCGTGGCACAACCATAATTCAGAAGGCTGAGTCTCGCTAGTCGAATCACAGTTTTTGGTTTCCGATCTTCGGCTCGTTTCGATCCCGGTGACATTCTCTCTCGTCGCGGGTATGATCACCGTGCCTGGAAAGGTGACGGTCCGATGGGCCCCGTCGTAATTGCAAGCTGTCGATGCCGATGGAAATGCAAAATTTTTCAAAGCTTTTGCTCGCGCTCGGTGCTCTCGTGATGACGGGATGCGTCGACGATTCGAGGCTCTTTACCGAAGGGCGGATCGAAGACCTCTGCAACGAGTCCATTCCGGTCTGCGGACGCACGGCGGCATGCACGCTCGATAATAGCGAATTCTTTCGTGGCGAATTTCCCGGCGGCCAGCGCTACATTGTGCGCACCGAGTTCGAAGACCAGAAAATGTTCGCACGCTTTCTGCTCGATGACCTGGCTTTCCCGGGCACTGAGATTCTGGTCAAAGCCTTTACGCCCGATTGCGGTGATTTTGACCAGAAACATCCGCGTAATGTGGATCTTTTCGACCTTGCCGGAGACGACCGCGTGCTCGAATTCGAAATCGATCTACCCGGGCAGGGCGATCATCTGGTCGAGGTCTTCTCAGATATGAGTGCCACCTACCTGATGACGTTCGACGTCGAGTGACTCAGTCAGCGTCGCCTGCATCCCCTGCATCATAGAGATACGAAAGGTCGGCGTCGTAGCCGGTGATCTGGTCGACGACCTCGAGTGTCGTGTCGAAGTCTCCCGTGAGCGACGCCTCGTCGTTTCCGGTCGCGAATCGTGCCGAGAAGTCCCCCTGAATCTGGGATCCATTCGAGGGGGAGAAGGCGTCGAGGGTCAGCGTGCCCCGCAGGAATTGAGGGATGTCATTATTGCCCGATCGGCCGGTCACGATACCTCGATCGCCGAGGTTGTATTCGCCAGTCGTGATCGGGTCGCCCTCGATACGTTCGAGGCTGATTCGCACGGGCACCTGCCCGTTCTCACGCACGTACTCGATGGAAAGCTCTGAGTTGTAAAGGCGGGCTCGCACGCTCGAGTGCGTGAAATCGTAGAAATCACCGAGGCTTCCGCGCAGAGCGCCTTCGTCTTCGCTGCAGCCAACGAGGCTCAATGCGAGCAAGATCAGGACGGCCGATGTCGACAGGCGTATGGATGGCATCGAATTTCTCGTTCAGGGCGCAGAGGTACGACGTGCGACGCGGACTACGGTGTCCAGATTTTCGCCGTCCACCACTTCACAACGGTAGATGATCACAGGCGCGCCGTCATCGGTGAAGACGAGCGAGGCGGCTTCCCCACACAACCCTTCGCCGCCTTCGTCGACGACCTCCTGGTTCCACGTTCCGGTCGTATTATATGAAAAGACCAGGCCATCGTCGGTCTGCGTGCAGTTTCCGAGGCCTTCCACGGTCGTGGCACATCGATAGTACGCTACGCCCACAATGCCATCTCGGGCTGCGATCGACGTCCCGTATCCTTCGTCGTACCGGCTGTCGCCGACATCTTCGAACTCCCATCCGTCGGCCGGAGATTCGAAATCGCCAGGCGAGACCAGCGTTGCGACGCTGGGAAACCCTCGCTGTGCGTTATAGTAGGCGGCGTAGACCGTCCCGTCTGACGGGTCCACCGTAACTGACGGACCGTCGGGGCTGGGCTGGTTGTGGATCTGCACCGATTCCCACGCAGAGCCGTCTTCCGAACGGTGCACCCAAACCCCGGTGATATTCATGCCCTCGGGATTCTCGGTGGGCAGGTATTGTGTGACGACCGGTCGATTTTCGAGATCGAAGACCATTTCAGCGAAATTGCCGCCGCCGCGCGTCGGATCGACGGCCGAGACGTTCCAGCCGCCACCCTGATTCCACGCGAATTCGACGTCGGCCTTTCGGAAATCGTCGGATTGAATTCCGCCCGCGTGCACGTCTTTGTAGACGATCCCGATGTCGCCGTTTCCAGCGACCGCCATGGCGGGATGATACCCGACGACCGACCCGAAATCAGAAGCCGGGTCGTTGACGATCACTTCATTCGATTCGGCCACCACGGTCTCGACCGACCACATGGCCGGTGCATCTCGCCGATAGAGGCCGGTATCATTGACTC
>CAYFTY010000752.1:0-2883 GCA_964346045.1 uncultured Bradymonadales bacterium
GACGACGATGCTTCACGATCATGTTGCGACGCTCGACTTTCACTCGACCGTGCTTGCGATCGATCGCAATGACTTCGCCGTCGAAGTCTCGATCTTTGCCAGCCGTGATTACGACCTTGTCACCTTTCTTTACATGCATGCTGCTTCTCCGTGCCTCGATAGGAACGCCTCAGAGGACCTCGGGGGCCAGACTGACGATCTTCATGTACTGCCGCGCGCGAAGCTCGCGAGCGACGGGACCGAAGATACGCGTTCCTACGGGCTGATTATTATTGTCGATGATAACTGCTGCGTTGTCGTCGAAGCGGATGTACGTCCCATCAGGACGTGCCAGCTCTTTGGCCGTGCGAACGATGACGGCACGTTTGACCTCACCTTTCTTGACCTTCGAGTTGGGCAGCGCTTCTTTGACCGACACGACGACCGTGTCACCCACCGACGCGTAGCGACGCTTCGAGCCACCAAGTACCTTGATGCACTGTACCTTTTTGGCGCCCGAGTTGTCTGCGACACCGAGTCTTGATTGCATCTGAATCATGAGAAACCTCTTCGAAAGCACCCGCATAAACATCATCCATCGGCCGGGTGCTTCACTGGGGCCGACGGTCCGTCACACGATCATACGATCGGTGCCTTCTCGACGATTTCTTTGAGTTTCCAGCGCTTGCCTCGCGAAAGCGGACGCGTCTCTTCGATGAGGACCTGGTCACCGACCCGGGCCTCATTCTCGGCGTCATGCACTTTGAAGCGGTCACGCTGCTTCACGTATTTCTTATACTTCGGGTGCATGTAGCGCCGGGTGATCGCCACGACGATGGTCTTTTCCATCTTGTCGCTCACGACGGTTCCGACACGCGTCTTGCGCTGTCCCCGAGTCTTGGTCGTTTCTTCAGCCATTATTGAGCTCCTTCAGCGTGCGCCTCTTCGAGTTCGCGCTCTCTGAGAATGGTGCGAATTCGTGCAATGTCACGACGCTTCGCTTTCAGATCCGAGACTCGCTGAAGCTGACCGGTATAATGTTTCATGCGCAGACGAAAGAGCTCGTCTCTCAGCTCGTTTTCGAGCTGGTCGAGCTCCCCGTCCGTCTTTTCTCTGAGTTCGGCCGGTTTCATAGTCCTTCTCCTTTGACCTGAAAGCGCGTCTTGCAGGGCAGCTTATGCGCCGCCAGGCGGAACGCTTCCTGCGCGCTTTCACGCGTAACACCATCCATTTCATACAAAACACGGCCAGGTCGTACGACGGCCACCCACTGTTCGGGCGAGCCCTTACCTTTACCCATCCGGGTTTCGGCCGGCTTCTTCGTCACAGGCTTCTGGGGGAAGATCCGAATCCAGACCTTACCGCCACGCTTGATGTGACGCGTCATCGCAACACGAGCCGCTTCAATTTGCCGGGCCGTGATCCGCGCCGGACTCGTCGCCACGAGGCCAAATTCGCCAAACGAGATTTCGTTGCCGCGATGGGCTTTACCCTTCATTCGGCCTTTATGCGTTTTTCGCCAACGCACGCGTTTCGGACTCAGCATAACTACTCCTTCTCAATCTAAGGGGTCGGTGCTCGAAAGACTGCCAGCTCAGAAGCTCGCGTCTGCCTCGAGAACTTCACCTTTGAAGATCCAAACTTTGACACCAATGATGCCGTAGGTGGTCTTCGCTTCAGCAAATCCATAGTCAATATCGGCACGAAGGGTGTGCAGTGGCACACGACCTTCGCGATACCATTCTCGACGACTCATCTCGGCTCCACCCAGGCGACCCGCGCAATTGACGCGAATCCCTTTGGCACCGAACTTCATGGTCGTCTGTACAGCTTTCTTCATCGCGCGACGGAAGCTCACACGGCGCTCGAGCTGACGAGCGATCCGCTGGGCGACCAGGCGTGCGTCCAACTCGGGACGCCGAACCTCTTGCACGTTGAGCAGGATCTCGCTCTCGGTGAGCTTCTGCAGCTCAATTTTGAGGCGATCGATTCCCGATCCGTGCCGTCCGATTACGACCGCAGGCTTGACCGTGTGAATCGTCACTTTGGCTTTCTTCGCCATACGCTCGATCTCGATCTTCGAGATCTCGGTGTCGCGAAGCTCCTTCTCGAGATAGCGACGAAGAGTTAGATCTTCGTGCAGCCACTTCGCGTAGTTCTTTTCTTCGTACCACTTGGAATTCCATGGACGGATGATTCCAAGTCGAAAGCCGGTTGGGTGAATTTTCTGGCCCATCGTAATCTCCTACGCGTTCAGCTCGCCGGCTGAAGCACGACCGTAATATGACTGGTTCTCTTGTTAATTCGCGTCGCGCGGCCCTGGGCCCGCGGTTTGAAGCGTCGCATGGTCGGTCCCTCGTTCACGTAGATCTCGGCGACGACCAACTCATCGATATCCCAATCCAGTTCGTCGCTCTCCTCGACATTCGAAATCGCCGAGTTGATCAGCTTCGAAATCATCGGAGCCGCCTTTTTGGGCGTGAACTGGAGGACCGAAAGAGCTTCACCGACGAGCTTGGAGCGCACCAGGTCAGCCACCATTCGTGCCTTGCGAGGAGCGATCCTGACACCGCTCAAAACGGCCCGGTTCGCTCGATGTTCTTTTCGACTTTGCTTACCCATAACAACCAACTTTCAGTGGGACGTCGCGCAGACATCCGTCAGCAAAATTTCTTCAGCGGCGCGCTACTTTCTTGTCCGTCGCGTGGCCGTAGAAGGTACGCGTCGGAGCGAATTCTCCGAGCTTGTGACCCACCATGTCCTCGGTGATGAAGACCGGAACGAATTCGCGACCGTTGTGGACCGCGAACGTCAGGCCAACCATCTCGGGAACGACCATCGAACGACGACTCCACGTCTTGATGGCGCGGCGATCGCCCGACTCGAGGGACTTCGAGATCTTCT
>CAYFTY010000753.1:0-2882 GCA_964346045.1 uncultured Bradymonadales bacterium
CAGACCATCGTCGGCGCTGGCCTGGTAGCTCATGAAGGGCATGTCGGCGACGAGATGCGCCTTGCCGTTACCTCGCGCGACCGCGCGCGTGTGATAGATGATGTCTTCGGTCTCGACCGTGATCGTCGTCTCGTGCCCCTGCACGACGTTGCCGAGGCTGTCGCCGACCAGGATCATGTCGATCTCGGCCTGCTCGACCAGACGCGCAAAGGTGTAGTCGTAGCAGGTCACCATCGAGATCGGATCACCCGACTCGTACTTCTTGCGGATATCTCGGGTCGTGTATCGGCCAGCCATGTTGCTCCTAAAATGGGTGCCCGCGAAATCAAATCCGCAGGCGGCGCGACATGGTAGGGAGCCGCCGGAGCAAGGTCAACTGCGGAGATGTCCGCGGGCGCCCTTTTCTCAGTGCTTCTCCAGTTTCGTAGTCGCCCGGTCGAAAACGATCAAAAACGTGCACGCCACTCCACCAGAACGTGTCGATGGGTGTGAGCGATCCGTCGGCCATGAGGACAGCCCCCTCGGTGAAACAGCCCGACTGGCTTGTATCTCGAGGTCTCGCGAATAACGTCCTCTCGCACCGCAACTTGCACGGAGGATGAAATGATTCGAATTACAGACGAAGACGAAAATCTCATCGCCCTCACGATTTCAGGAAAGATCTCCGAAGACGATATTCAGGATTTGAAGTCGTCGCTCGACCAGAAAACTGGTTCGGGCAGCGGCCCTTTCAATGCCTACCTCGACGTCGATGACGTGGACGGCATCGAGTTCTCAGCCATCGATGATGTGCTGACTTCAAAGCCAGACACGAAATTCAATCGTGTCGCGGTCGTCGGAGACGGAAACGTCGAAAAATTCGCGTCGAAAGTAGCCGGTCCGTTTTTCGGCGGAGACGTGAAGCATTTCAGCGAACCCGAATCCGCCAGCGCCCGGCAATGGGTCGGCGGCTAGATCGTTGGCTGGCTGACGCGCTTTTTCCATAGCGCAACCATTTCTCGACCCTCGCGGCCTTCGTGGCTTTGCGAGGGTCGAAATACGTCCACGCAGGTGAAATACGGCAGCGCCACCCCGCGCACGACGTCTGGTGAGAGGCGGTAGGGAGGGCCTTCCTCGTACTCGAAACCGTCGCCCATCGGAAACACCAGTGTCACGAGCAGCCCATCATCGTCCAGAAGCGATGCGGTCTTGCGGGCCCAATCGTGCCGCCGCTCGAGCTCGATGGCGCAGAGAAAGGTGTAATCGAAGATCAGGTCGTAGGGGTCGGCTTCGTACGCAAAAAAATCGGCGTTCGTAATGTGCGCTTTCTCGGCCGAGATTCCACGCTCTTCGCGCAACGACTTGAAACGCTCGACTGCGGTCGGCGCGACGTCGAGCCCGTCGACTTCCCATCCGGCCTCGGCGAGGTTGAAAACATCGTAGCCTGAGCCGCAACCGGGCACGAGGGCTCGGCCTTTCGGAAGTCGCCCGCTCCCGATCAGCTCGACGAGCGGTGGTGCCCCTTTGCCTGCATCCCAGCCCGTTCGGCCTTCGCTCCATGCTTCTTCCCAGCTCATTCGTTCTCCAGAGACTTTTGCACGTTCTTCTTGACGAGTCGCGAGGGCTGACGGCCCGAGAGCAGCTTACCGTCGGCCTGCACGAGCCCTTGTACTCAGACCAGTGCCGGTGCACAAGACGCGTCGGCCGCTTCGGCTTTCTCGAGCCTCGAAGGGCCATGGTATCGACCCGCACTGTCCTCGCCTTTCTCGGTTCAGTGCCCTTGTCGATGCTGGTCAGCGCTTCTAGACGCGGGGCGCCACTGACGTTACATTCGCGGCGTCTTTGACGAAGTGTTTCGATGCGTCCAAAGCAGATTTCGTTCATCGCCTTTTCGATCGCGGTGCTTGCCAGCGTTCATGCTCACGCGGGGCCCTTCGATGTTTTCGGGGCCGGTGCGCGTGGCAGCGCGATGGGTGCTCAGACCGCTGACGCCAGCGGGGCGGCCGCCATCTATTATAATGTCGGAGCCCTCGCGTATTCTGAGCCCGGCGTGACGATCGGTGCGTTCGCTACCGCCAATCAGGCGCAGATTCTGCTTAAAGACCGCCCCGACGGCTACGACATCCCCGATTTCGGAGGGGAGACCCCGACACTGCCCTCGAATCAGACGTTGAACGCCCGCTCGGACACGTCTGAAATCGATCCGCTCTACGCCATTACCTTTGGCGGAGTGACCTCATTGGGCATCGAAAATCTACGTCTGGGCATTCTTGGATTCCTACCGACCTCCGAGCTCGTGGCCTTGCAGACGCATTATAACGACGAACGCGAACGACTCTTCAGCAATAAGCTCTACTGGGAATTCATCGACCGAACGACGCGTCGCTTCGACATCGAAGCCGGGATCGCCTACCGCATTACCGACTGGTTCTCGTTCGGTATCGGCGGCACGTTTTTGACCGGCGCCAATGTGGCCACCAACGTCTACCTCGAAGACCCCACGGACCAGAGCAATATCGAGATCAATTCTGACGTGAAGACCCGCAATAACTGGGGTCTTCTGGCCGGAGCGGTCTTCGAGCTTCCTTATCGGCTCAAGATTGGTGTGTCGTATCGCGACTCGGTGTGGTTTCGCGTGCAGGGCGGAAATAATCTGCAGCTCGAGGGCGTCGAGGCCGACGATCGGCCGCGCCAGGCCCTCGATTGGACGCCGAAATTCAGCCCCGCAACGCTGATGACGGGGGTGAGCTGGGGTGTTGGCGATTTCACGCTCGCGCTCGACGGCCGTCTGGTGTTCTGGTCCGAGTATCGCGACACGCATAGCGAGCGCATCGAATTCGACAATGTGATCCATACCCGCCTGGGCGTCGAGTACGACTACAGCGAAAGTACGAGTGTGCGAT
>CAYFTY010000754.1:0-2873 GCA_964346045.1 uncultured Bradymonadales bacterium
GCTCGGGATACGATCTCGAGCAGCTCGAGATCGTATCCCGAGCGTGTTCCGTCTCGATCCCAACTGGTCAATAAGAGCTCGCCAGCACCGAGTGATGCGGCTTCCTCGGCCCAATCGAGCGCGTCGTCACCGGTGCCTTCGCGACCTCCACGGATCACGACCTCCCAACTATCTCGGTCTTCGAAGCGACGCGCATCGATCGCAACGACCGTGCACTGGCGCCCGAATTCGGTGGCGACCTCTCGAACCAGATCATGACGCAGGACTGCCGCTGTATTCATCGACACTTTATCGGCGCCCGCTGCCAGCAACATACGCGCATCTTCGACCGAGCGCACGCCGCCGCCGACCGTGATCGGGATCGCGACTCGAGCACGCACTTTTTCGACCGTTTCAATCTGGGTGTCTCGGCCCTCGTGAGTGGCAGACACGTCCAGAAAAACCAGCTCGTCGGCGCCCTGCCCTTCATAGACAGCCGCAAGTTCGTCGGGCGCTCCAGCATCGCGGAGCCCCTGAAAATTGATCCCCTTGACGACTCGGCCGTGGCTTACGTCGAGACAGGGTATGATTCGCACACAGAGCATGACTCAAGCCTCTTCGTACCAGCGACGCATGACCTCGAGCCCCCAGGGGCCCGACAACTCGGGGTGAAACTGACATGCCAGAAGCGAACCTCGCTCGATCGCAGCCACAAAGTCGCCGTCGTATTCCGCGAGTGCTGCCGACCAATCGCCCGGTGCATGTTCGATGCGATACGAGTTCGCAAAATAAGCGTGACCGTCTTCGACCACAAAGCGACCCTCGGATGAGGCATGCACCAGGTTCCAGCCAAGCTGCGGGACCCTGACGGCCGGACTGAATTCGCGAACCTCGATATTCGGCAGGATCCCGAGTCCTTCGATGCCAGGGGTCTCCTCACTGCTCGAGGCCAGAAGCTGCAGCCCCAGGCAGATCGCCATCGTTGGATGGTCGGACTGAATCCTCTCGCGCAGCGCATCGACGAGCCCAAGAGCCTCGAGACGTTTCATGCCTGCGCCGAAGGCACCCACGCCCGGCAGCATCACGCGCTCGGCCGAACGGATGTCTTCGACCGATTCGCTCACCCGAGCTTCTGCTCCGATGCGCCGAAAGCCTGCCTTCACCGAGGCGATATTGGCGATGCCGGTCGATACGATCACGACTTCCATCAGAGAACGCCTTTGGTGCTGGGAATATCACGAGCGCCGGTGACGGCGACAGCTTCGCGCAGAGCCAGCGCGACCGCTTTGAACGCTGCTTCTGCGCGATGATGGTCGTTTCGACCTTTGAGCACGTCTACGTGCAGCGCCATACGGGCATTGATGGCCATCGACTGAAAGATATGCGGGATGTTCTCACACGAAAGACCACCCAGGGACTCGCGTGTGAGCCCCATGTCGATCTGGGGGTGAGGTCGCCCCGAGAGATCCACGACAGCTCGGGCCAGTGCCTCATCGAGAGGCGCATAGGCGTGACCAAATCTCTGAATACCCCTGCGCTCGCCCAGTACCTGGTCGATCGCAGAGCCCAGCACGAGCGAGCAGTCTTCGGCAGTATGATGATCGTCGATTTCGAGGTCGCCTTTGCATTCGATTTCGAGGTCGAAGCGGGCATGCCGCGCGAGACTCGTGAGCATATGATCGAGAAACCCGATACCCGTGTCGACCGTCGCCTCTCCCGTGCCGTCGAGCACGAGTTCGATTTCAATCTCGGTCTCACGTGTCTTTCTCTGCAGCCTGGCTTTGCGCATCTTCATCTCCCGGGCACGTAATCCATAAGTTGGGCGGTCGTATCCAGCACCCATGCGGCCCCCGCACGATAGAGCACTTCACGGTCGCTGTCGCCTGGAGCGAGCACACCAATCGGTAGTGCTCCCGCGCCGCGTGCGGCGACGAGGTCGTCAGGCGTATCACCGACCATCCAGTAGCGCTCGACATCCATCCGCTCGGCCGCCAACCTCAACGGTGCAGGACTGGGCTTGAGTTCGCTGTCCTCCATGCACACCATCGTCTCGAATAAACCCTCGAGTTCGTGGGTCTTCACAAAACGCTCGGCGTCTTTGCGAGGCCGTCCCGTGACGATTCCGAGAGGCCTGAAATCTCGCAGTCGCTCGAGCCACGCTCTATCGACGATGAGCGTTTCCTTGCGCCAGAGACCCGGATGCGAGCCACGTCCCTGGTAGAGATCCTCGAAGTACTCAGTCACCTCGTCGAGCGTGACGTCCACATCGTGCCTTTTGAGTAATCGATGCGTCAGCACCCAGTCGTTATTTGCATTGCCCCGGGCTTTTTCAGCAGCGATGTCGTCGGCTCGGGCCTCGACTCCGAAGCTCGCTGCCGTCTCGACGATCGCGCGTCGAAATGAGCGAGAAACGTCTGCGATAATGCCGTCCATATCGAGGATGATGGCCTCGGGTTCGAGGATCACCTCGAGGGAACGCATCAAGCGCTCAAAGTCCGTATCTCGAGTGGGACACGTGATGCGCACGGCGTTCTGCAAAGCCTCGCGATCAGGCCACGCGCGAATCCCGATTCCCATGCCCGCACAGGCATCTCGTAGCCATGCACCGTCGTGAATCGAGCTGCGCGCGAAGACAAAATTCGCTTCTGAATGCGAAGGTTTCCAGCCCCTGGGTTCGAGCCATTCGGCAAGTGCGCTCCGCTCGTGTCGAACGCGAGCCACGCGCTCTTCGACCTCGTCGGAATGAACTTCCAGCGCGTGAGAAGCCATGGCGACCGACGCCGAAGAAACCGGATAGGGCCCGCCGACTGCATGCAAAACCTCGATCACGGAAGATGAGGCGACGCAATAGCCGACGCGCAAGCCCGCGAGACCCCAGGCCTTTGAGAGCGTCC
>CAYFTY010000755.1:0-2871 GCA_964346045.1 uncultured Bradymonadales bacterium
TGCGTGAGCTCGAACCACCTGCTGAATTGAAGCATTTCGAACCTCCGAGCGCACTCAATATCTCTCACTGGCATGATAACGCAGATCCGCGGTGCTTCGAACTCACTTCACAGAGTTGAATTCTACTACCCGAGCCACGTTCTCATCGAGACGGTCACGTCGACACGCCGCACGATCGAAGGCGCGCGCCGATGGGTGAATGTTGCGGCTCCAAACTGCTTGAGAGTATCCTCTCCGAGTCTTCCGACCGTTCAAAGGTTCTTATGTACCGTTCATCTCAGTTGACTTTAGCGATCGCTCTATCTTTCGTACTCGCATCGTGCTCCGGTGACGATGCCAACGACAACGCCGAGCCCAACACCAATCCGTCGGCAGCGTGCGCTTCGATCGAACCTTTGACCGCCAGCGGTCAGCCGCTCGACGCGCTCGCGCTGTCCAATGATCCGATGACGCCCGAAGTGCGCGACAATCTGTGGTTCGAGTACCAGTACGAGTCCGGGTGGTCCCCCGGCGTCATCGAGGGTGGACTCGAGCCGGTGATGATCGTGCCGGTGCATCCCGCCGGCATCGAAGGCGGAAAGCTCGAGATCCGGTTCATCGACAGATTGGCCGATTCCACCTGCGATGGAGCGACTGCGAAGTCGCTGGACCTGACGGTCTTGCCATTGGAACCGGCTCCGGGTGAGCTCGAACGATACAGCGCCGCGTACGTGGATCTGCTCGACACCTTCGTCGAAGCGCAAGGCTTTACCCGGCAGCAGCTTGTCGATGGACCGATAGAAGATGTCCCGATTCACATCATGCCCGCGCTCGTCGGCTGGAGCGCCACCGCCGACCCGGCCAACCCCAATTCGCTCGAGGCGGTGATTCAAGACGACGGTCCCTGGTCGGATCTGCCTAACTTCTCGAAGGATCTCGAGCTGGTCGAAGCCCTGTTCGCGAAAGCTGATGTGGTCGAGGCGCTCGAAACGTCGAGCGCAGAAATGGCGGCGTACGAGTGGTCGAACCCTGTCGCTTTCGAGCGGGTGACCGTGACGCCCGAAGAGGTACCCGCGGGCGCACTCATTGCCGCGGACCTGCTCCGCGTCGAGATAGGAGATATTGGAACGCTCAGCGAGTGGATGAAGTTTGCGCGGAAGGGGGACGCGATGGAAAAGGCTGCAAACACAGTCAATACGATCGCGACCTACCTCGGGCTATTCCCGCCGTTCGCCGCTGCGACGAACATCGCGGGCCTCGCGACCGCCGTCATCGCCGAATTGAGCAAAGCGATCGTCGAGTTGCTGCCCAACGAGCTCAACGGCATCTCACTCGTAGGCTCGCCCGAAAGCTACCTGGAAGACCAGGACCGTCGCGGCAGAATCGCCAAATACGAAATCGTGGCGAAATCTGGCACGTGGAAGTTCAGCCAGGCGTTCGCGAATCTGCTCATCGAACTCATCTTCTTCAAGCTCTCCTCGGCTGGCGAAGCAGGGGACGCAGCGCGGACTGCTGAAAACTCCGGAGCTGTGGAGGGAACTCTCAAAGAGCGCGTACGTTCGGCCACGAAAGATGGCCTTGGTTCGCTCGCAGAGACCGAGGCGACCAACGCGGTAAAAGGGAAACTCAAAGACCTCTTCGACTCGCTCACGACCGCATCGATAGGACCGTTTCGATGGGGTCCGTTCAACCTGGCGAGCACCAGCACGATGGTCCTCGAAGCCGAAGGTCCCGCGGTAAGCGTCACGGGAACGTCGAGCGAATATGAATCGATAGCTGTCGGCGCGTCGACCCTTACAGCCTATGCCAAGGCTACAGAATTTCCACCATTCTCGAACGAGCTGTCATCGGCACTCGATTTGGTCATCGAGGTGAAGGAGATTCAGGTCGATATCCAACCCGCTTATGGGCTCGTAACGCCAGGTGAATCCCTCGACCTCACCGGCATCGTGACCAATGCCGAAAACGACGACCTCGCCTGGGACGCCTCGCCAGGTCGAATCTTCCCGGGTGCCGATACGACCATGGCGACCCTGGAAGTCCCCGACGACCTGCCAGACAACACCCGGATCGTGGTCACGGCGACCTCGAACAGCAACACCGGTCTGCGCACCGGCCAGTACCGCAAGGGAGAGCGCGAAGGCACGGCGATCTTCTACACCAACGAACGTGTTGAACTGACGCCTGGTTACACATGTGTACAAGGTGGCTCGACCGTCGATTTCACCGCGACTGTGGCAGCGCGGCCGGGCAATGAAGATCTGTCCTGGGACGCGCCTCAGGGACAGCTTTCAGTTTCGCCCGACGGCTTGACGGGTTCCTATATGGCGCCGGAAGCAGACGGCACGTACGTGGTTACCGCCTCGCTCTTTTCTGACCCCGAAGTGTTCGACAGAAGTTTTGTCGAGGTCGGCGATTGCGCTTGCTACTTCCAGGGAAGCATTTTTGGGGTCGGTGACTTTGGCGGACCCAATGTCGCGATCAATCAAATCGCGGGCACTGAAAGTATCAGTGGCGACTGGCCAGACCTGTCATCGCAGGCAAGTTTCCTGGCCCTCGTTGCCGAGGGCGACGGCCGCTACAGCTTGCTGATTACGATGCCCAATGGCGAAGTATTCGGCTCGCGCGACGAAGAGTACGCCCGTATGGACGCGCGAGATGATGACGGCGACTTCTTGGGCGGCACGATCAGCGGACCCGTCGCCAGTGTCACGGATACCTCCGACCCACCGACGATCTACCCAGCTCAGATAGAATTCCGAGGGCTTGTGAACCCCGAATTTGGCGGAGCATGTCTGGATCTCGGCCGAGAGTAAGGTGTCGACGTCGACCACTCGCCCCATCGTTGACCACAGCGAAATGCGCGACAAAGCCATGGCCGCCTACGACGAA
>CAYFTY010000756.1:0-2871 GCA_964346045.1 uncultured Bradymonadales bacterium
GGTCGATCACGGCGAGCTCGTCGATCGTATCCCGTTGGAGCGCGGCCAGCTCGGCTGTCTGAGCCGGATCGACGACGGCCGCATCCGACCCGCGCTCGATGGCCTTTTGAGCGCTGCTGTCCAGGAGGATTGGAATCTCGTCGGGAAAGTTCGAGAGCTTCCAGACAAAGGGCTGACCGGCGAGATTTTCACCACGCAAAATCGAGTAGGCATCGCTGATGGAGACCTTATCGAGGTCCATCTTCGGCTCGTCTTTGGAGCTCTCTTCAAATTGTTTTTCGAGCGCCCTCGCCTTGGTTCGGCCGACGACGTCGGGGATTCGCGCCGCCACCATCCGCATCGGAAGCTCCTGAATCTGAACCTCTCCATCCATGTTGATGTAGACGTCCAATTCGTCGCCACCGATCTCCTGTTTGAAGTGATTCGTCTCGACCTCACGATCATAGACATTCAGAGTGTGTTGGCGCACGAATTCGAATCGCAACGGACGCATATCCATGAATATCGGATCGAAATACTCCTGCTCGAAGGTGGCTCCCGGCTCGACTTCTCCCATAGCGGCGAGCTGATTGAACGCGTTATTCGCAAGTCTCGGTTTTGCCTTGATGGGGATTCGCCGCGTCTGCTCGCGACCGCCGAGATCGTGGGACACCACCAGGTCTTGGCCCTCGACGCGGCCCTCGAAATCGAAGTTGGCAGGACCCGTGTTCACGCTGCCGAATACCTCGTGGAGTACGGCTCCATAATCGACCCGGGCTTTGACATCCGTCTTGATGAGCTGGTTGATCCCGAGCGTCGAGATGTTGACGACGAACTCGTATTCGAGCAGCCAGCCATCGTCGACGCGCGTGCGAGCCTCATGCATGTAGCCCACATCGTCGTCGTCACGGGTCAGAAGCATCCACGAGTCGCCTTCGACCAGCACGACCGATGCGTCGACCTCGTCGGCCTCGGGCTGGCTGAAGTTGACCTCGAACACATACCAGCCGACCACCACGCACCATGAGATCACGGCGATGGCTCCCACCACATCAAAGATACGACGTCGAGATATCAACCTTCTCCCTCACTCATCAGGACCCTCTTCGGGCTGAGCTTCGGCGATGCGCCGGCGACCGGCCTCGGTAAGTTCGGCCCAGAGCGTATGCCCCCGTTCGACTGCGGGAAGCACCTTTTCGACCATGTGATCGTCCGCGAAAACCACGCTCACATGATCGGTATCGACAGCGCGTAGAACTCGAGCTCGCGATACTTCTCGCGGGGACGACATGTAGATTTTGTGCATCATGTCGGTGCATCGATGGACCCAGATCACCGGTTCATCGGTTTCGTGCGAACGTGGCCTCGGGTCATCCTCTTCAGCCGAAGGTTCAGCTGCGATCCAGGTCCGCGACGCCTCAATATCCTTCATGATTCGCCGATAAAACTTCTCGACGAATTTCCGCTCCCCCGATATCTCGAGCTCGATACCCGCGAGGGAGAATTGAAATTGAGTTGTATCTTCGGACACAGAGCCTCCGGCTAAGACCGTCACCATAGTGCCCCGACCTTACGGGGTCCTTCAAGGCACGCGTTGAGTTTTCTCGTCGGTCGCGCTAGGCATATCGTCCGTTTTTCGCCCTGCCGGGCAAACGAGGAGGACATCGATGTCGACATTCTACGTGACCACACCGATCTATTACGTCAATGGCGAGCCGCACATCGGCCACGCCTACACGACGATCGTGGCGGACGTCATGGCGCGCCACTACAGACAGCGGGGCTTCGACGTCTTCTTCATGACCGGCACCGACGAGCACGGCCTCAAGGTGCAACGAGCGGCTGAAGAGCTCGGCATGACACCCAAAGCGCTGGCCGACAAAAATAGCGCGAGCTTTCGCAGACTCTTCGACAAGCTGCATCTCACGCACGATCGCTTCATCCGTACGACCGATGACGACCACCGCCAGACGGTCGAAACCATCGTCGAACGCATGAAGGAGAGCGGGGATATATACCTCGATAGCTACGAGGGCTGGTACGCCGCGAGTGACGAGGCGTTTTACGATGAAGGTGAGATCGAAGACGGCCGCACCATCGCGACCGGCGCGACGGTCGAGTGGGTCGAAGAGGCCTCGTATTTCTTCAGGTTGAGTAAATACGAAAAGCCGCTTCTCGAATGGTATGAAGACAACCCGAAAGCCGTGCAAACCGATGCTCGACGCAACGAAGTTTCGTCGTTCGTGGCATCAGGATTGCGCGATCTCTCGATCAGTCGCACGACCTTCGACTGGGGAATCCCCTTCCCCGGCGATCCCGAACACGTGCTCTACGTCTGGGTCGACGCGTTGACCAACTACATCACAGGCATCGGCGCTTTCACCGACCCCGAGCGTTTTGAAAAATTCTGGCCCTGCGACGTCCATTTGATCGGCAAAGATATTCTGCGTTTTCACGCTGTGTACTGGCCTGCATTTCTGATGAGCGCCGGGTTGCCGCTTCCCGAGCAGGTCTTCGCCCACGGCTGGTGGATGAACGAGGGCAAGAAAATGAGCAAGTCGCTGGGCAATTTCATCGATGCCTTCGAGCTCGCCGATGCTTATCCGCTGGACCTCTTGCGCTACTATTTGATTCGCGAAATCCCGCTCGGAGCCGATGGCAATTTCGTGCGCGCGCGGGTCGTCGGCCGCAACAATTCCGAGCTCGCAGACAACCTCGGAAACCTCCTCAACCGTTCGACTTCGATGAGTGGCGGATTCATCGACGCGACGGTCCCGACCTACAGGGAGACCGGCGCCGAGGAAGACATTGCGTTGCGTACGAAGTGTGCGGATGCGCGCGACACCGTCTCTGAGGCCATGGACCGACGCGAAACGCACAAAGCGCTTGAAG
>CAYFTY010000757.1:0-2870 GCA_964346045.1 uncultured Bradymonadales bacterium
CAGCTCATCATCCCCGCTATGCGATCGCCTATAAATTCCAGGGAGATTCGGGCCAGAGCGTCTTACGCGAGGTGCACTGGAGTATCTCCCGAACAGGTGCCATCAACCCGGTCGGCGTCGTCGACCCCATCGATTTGAGTGGGGCAACCGTCACACGCTGCAGCCTCCACAATCTCTCGATTATGGAGAAGCTCGGGGGCCAGGATGGCCTCACCCTGAATTCGAAGGTGATGATGGTTCGACGTGGCGGCGTGATCCCCCATCTCGAGAAAGTGATCGAACCCGGCGACGAGCCCGTCGAAATCCCGACGGAATGTCCGTTTTGTGGGGCGGCGACCCGGCGCGAAAACGACGTGCTCACCGCAGACCACAACGAGAATTGTCGCGGAAGCCGCATGAGGCAGATCGAGCATTTCGCCAGCGTGATGGAGATCAAAGGATTCGGCCCCAAGATCATCGAAGCCCTCTACGATGCCGAGCTGGTCACCGAACCGTCGGACTTCTACACCCTGACGACCGAAGAGCTCACCGACCTCGAACGCGTGGGTGAAAAGCTCGCGCAGAAGCTCGTCGACCGCATCGATGCCCGGCGCACGGTGCGCATCGAAGTCTTTCTGCGCGCTCTGGGAATCGACGAACTCGGAGCGCACGTCAGCAAGATCCTCGCGCGAGAGTATGCATCGCTCGAGGAGATCCTCGCCGTGAGTCCCGACGAACTCGCGGCCATCCACACCATTGGCGAGAAAATCGCCGAGAGCGTGACTACGGGCTTCGAAGAGCGCCGAAAGGATATCGACGACCTTGCGCAGCACCTGACGCTCGAGTTTCCGGCGGCAGACGAGGGGCCGAGTGAAGATGCACCGCTCGGCGCAAAAAGCTTTCTCTTCACCGGGGCCCTCGAGTCGATGACTCGCAAAGAAGCACAGGGCAAGGTCCGCGAATTGGGTGGCGCGACGCCCTCTGGCGTGAAAAAGGATCTCGATTTTCTGGTCATCGGTGACGCCGATCTCGAGAAGTTCAATGAAGGATGGCGAACGAGTAAACTAAAAAAGGCCGAGAAATATCAGGAAGATGGCAGTAGTATTAGGATCATCGGCGAATCAGAGTTCCTCGAGATGATCGGTGAATGAGGTGAAGAGAGGGCGGCGGACATTTCTGATCATCGACGATGAGCCGGATATCCTGGACTCGATCCAGCGGCTCTTCCGCAAGCAGTATCGCGTACTGACGGCACAGACCGTCGATGAAGCCCTCTCGCTGCTCGAGACCGAAGAAATTCAGGTCGTCATGACCGACCAGCGCATGCCGCGCACCAGCGGCGTCGAGTTTCTGGCTGAGCTGCGAAAGCTCTACCCGGGAATCGTTCGGGTGCTATTGACGGGCTATAGCAACATCGACCACGTCATCGATGCGATCAACGAGGGCCACGTCTACCGATATATTTCCAAGCCGTGGAATCCTGCCGAGCTCAAGCTCTTTGTCGCGCAGGCATTCGAATACTACGAGAGTCGCCGCGAACGAGAGCTTCTGGTCGAAGAGCTGCGCGAAATCAATGAGAAGCTCGAAGACCGAAATGTCGCGCTCTCGAAGGCAAACGAAGAGCTAAAGATCCTCGACCGCATGAAGAACGTCTTCATGGAGGTCGTCAGTCACGAATTGAACACGCCGGTAGCCGTTATCACGGGCTACGAATTCTTGCTCAATCGTGAGCTCGACGAAGATGGAATGTCGGGGGTGACCGCCAAAGCGTTGAGCGGGATCGGCAACAGCGCTCGACGCCTCAAAGACATCTCGGCCCGGATTTTCAAAATGCTGAATACCGACTCTGCCCGGGTGGCTCTCAATCTCGAGCGCTTCGAGGCACATGAGCTCGTCGACGACCTGCTCTCGAACGTCGAGCCGTTCCTCACCAAACGCAACCAGGAGCTCGAGGTCGATCTCGATGATGCCCCGTCCGAGATTTTGGCCGACCGAGAGAAACTCGTGGACGTGCTGGTCAACCTGACTGTGAACGCCATCAAATTTAGCTACGACGGGGCCACTATCGACCTCTCGATCGAGGTCGATTCCAAGCATTCGGACTGGCTGCTGATCTCAGTACGAGACGAAGGAATCGGCGTGAGCGCCGAGGATATTGAGCAGATCTTCTCGCCATTTTTCAGCACGTTCAGCTCGCAGTATCACAGCTCGGGCGATTTCGAGTTCGGGAAACGCGGCATCGGGCTCGGACTGACCGTCGCCCGGCGTTTCACCGAGATGCATGGCGGCGATATCACCGTCGAAAGCGCCGAGGGCGAGGGTGCAACGTTCACCGTCTCACTGCCTCGAAAGCCCCGGCCATTCGACTCGTCATCCGACGAGCTCGAAGCTCTCAACGCCTGACTTTTGACGGGCGCCCCGAGAGGCCTGCCTTGTAGCGCGCTTCGAGATAATCATCGGTGAGCGCGTACGTGATGAGGTCGCGAATCAGCGCCGAGTTTTGAACTCTCTTCTGTGTCGCAGCGTCGCCGAGCGGGTGGTCCCATCCATCGAAACGAAGTGCAGCACTGACGGCATCTGGAACCCGGCCGGCCATGATCAAACCGACCCGAGAGGCGAAGCGCTCAATATCACGCGGCCAGGCCTCGCAATGCACCTGATTCATATCGCTCTCGAGTGTGTCCATCGCGCTCGCCAGACGGCGTCTCGCCACCGCCATGAGCGGACCACTTACGAGGTCGGCAAGATCCTGACTCGATTGATCGATTCGTTCTGAGAAGCCATGACCGTGCTGTTTGAGCAGCGTGGCCTCGAGGAGATGCCACACCTTACGTCCATCACATGCGGCGATGGTACCAAGGCCTGACCACGCGAGCGATGAGGCATAGCCT
>CAYFTY010000758.1:0-2866 GCA_964346045.1 uncultured Bradymonadales bacterium
TCTTCGGTGATCTCACCGACGAGTTGGGACGCCTGGCACTCGGTCCGATCGAGGTGCGCGGCGAGGCGGGACGAGCGGCCCTCCGCCAGGTCGCTGAGGGCATGGTCGACATGGTTGTGCAGGCTGCTGAGCCGCGTTCTGAGAATCGGCCTGAGGCAGTGGCACTTCTTGGTGCTCTCGCGCGAGACGCCGATCGACAGCGACTCGAATCGTGGGCTGCCGACGAAGATCCGGATGTCCGGTTGGCGGCAGTCCGAGGCCTTTCAAATTACAATGGCACTCAGGTGCGTGCCGCACTGGTGCAGGCCATGCGAGACTCGAGGTTCGACGTGCGCGTCGAAGGTGCACGGGCGCTCGGTACGGCGTTTGCCGGCCAACCCGACGGCCGCGCTGTCGGCGTCTTGACCCGTTCGCTGAGCGATGAATACGACTCGGTGAAGTCGGCCGCAGCGACCGCCCTCGGGCAGATCGGAGACGACGCGGCGGTGGAGTCCCTCGTCGATGCTCTCGGAGAGGTGAGGGTGCCGGTCAAAGTGGCCATTCTCGAGGCGCTTCACGGGTTCGATACCCAGGCTGCGAAGCGAGCGCTCGAAGTCTATGCGCGGCACCTAGACCCTCGATTGCGCTCGGCTGCGAGTCCGCAAAAGCCTTGATAAAGTGGCCGTGCGGTCGTACCCTGCGCAAGTCTTGCGACCAGGAGAGGATGCATGTCGAATGCTCGAGTCTGTACCAACTGCGGAGCCGTCGTCCCCGATGGGCACCATTATTGCGGCCGATGTGGTGCGAAGTACTTCGAAGATGGCACCGAGTCACCCAACGACACGATGTTTTTTGGAGCCATGCAGGCCCCCGGGCGCGCCAAGCTCATCCTCATCAAAGGAGAGGGCCTCGAAGGTCTCAGTTATCACCTGAACGCGACCGAGCATGTCGCGGGACGTAAGCAGGGCGCCATTCTCTTCCCCGAAGACAATTATCTGAGCCCGAAGCACGCGACCTTCCTCTACCGCGACAATATTCTCTATCTGCGCGACGAAGGCAGCCATAACGGCACCTTCTTGCGCGTTCGAGAACCGAGGCAGCTCGATCATGGTGATGAAATCATGGTCGGTGAACAATTGCTGCGCATTGAGCACCTGAATCTGCGCCGCGAATATCCGATGCGAGAAGATACGCTGATGTATATCAGCCCACCCAAAGACTATAAGTTTCGCGTGGTGCAGGTCATTCGCGGCGGAAAGCCAGGCGCCGCATTCTGCTCAGTGAACAACGACGTGCTCGTCGGGCGCGAAGGATGCGATCTGAACTTCCCCGAAGATCGACACGTATCCCGCAGACACGCCCGATTGACGTGGCAGGATGGGAAGGTACTGGTGACCGACCTTGATTCTCGCAACGGCACCCTCGTGCGTATCGGTGATGAGGCGCGCCTGAATCATTCCGACTACGTGTATTTCGGCAGCGAATTGATGCGGGTCGAGATCAACTCCTGAACCAACCTCCTCGGACGAGAACGAAAGAAGGGATGGCCCGTCGGCCATCCCTTTTGTCTCTGAGGCGAAATCACACGAGTGAGGTCAGAACTCCTCGTGTTCGTCTCGAATGACGTTCACAGCGTGATATCCCTTATCACCTGATTTGAGCTCGAATTCGACGACTTCCCCTTGCTTGAGCGTCTTGAATCCATCCCCATTGATCTGGCTGTAATGCACGAAGATGTCCTCTTCGAGATCGCCCTGAGTGATGAAGCCAAAGCCTTTCGCGTTGTTGAACCACTTTACTGAACCTTTTGCCATGTCGGTCCTCCCGATTTACTACATCGATTGCCGCTGTGATACGCCGCCGGCGAAGCGTTCTCTCGAAGGCGTCCACTCCGTTGAACTCGCCGACTCCACAACGATCACAGTGCACGTAGTATAAATAGACCGGCGAAGGCTCGGTCAAGCGCTTTTTGCGTATTATTTTCTGGGGTTAAAGTTCCGTTATTTGTGGAAGGATTCCGCCCAGATTGGAAGCTCATTGGAATTTTTCAACCGCGCGTCTGATACGAGGCGATCAGTTGCCTGGCTTTTTTGACGTAGGGGCCGTCTGGCGCGCGCTGAATATACGCCTTGAGCGCCTGAACTGCCTCGGGATAGCGATCCAGAGCCGCGAGCACAGAGCCTTTGTTGAAATAGGCCTGGGCGAAGTTCGGATCGATCATATGGACGTCTTCGTAGGCCTGCAGCGCATCTGAATACTGCTCCTTCATCTGCAGACTGAGCGCGAGGCCATGGGCCGGACGTGGGTCGTCAGGCACAATGTTGCGAAGATGATTATAGGTCGCCTCGGCCTTCTCGTATTCGTAGAGAAAAAGATAAGCAGAACCGAGGTTCAAGAGCATGTCGACATCGGGTTTGTCGGTTACGGCGAGGCCTGCTCGATACGATTCGACGGCCTGCAGGTACATGCCGCGCTCCTGATAGATATTGCCGAGATTTAGAAATGCAATGGGCTCGGAATCACCACCTTTTTGCATCGCCATTTCCATCGCTCCGAGAGCGGCAGAGAAGTCGTTGGCGCGCGAGAGAGCGACGGCGCGATTCATGTGAATATCCCATCGATCGGGGGCGAGCTCAGAAGCGGCCTGGAATTCGGCGGCGGCCTCTTTGTACTTACCCTCGTCAAGGAGCGAGTTCCCCTGGACCACGAGTTCCTGCGCGGCCATCGATTGGTCACCGGCATCATTTTCGACTCCTTTGTCTTCCTTTTCGGGGGCCGACCCGCAGGCAGAGAAGAAAAGGAGGGCGACGAGACTCATGGCAAAGGTGAGCTTTTTCAATGTATACCTCGCATTGCATTAGTGCAGAGGACCAGCCTCTCAGACCGG
>CAYFTY010000759.1:0-2863 GCA_964346045.1 uncultured Bradymonadales bacterium
ATTCGACGATGCGCGAGGTCATCAAGGAAGCCTTTACCCAGATCGAAGCGCTCTACCAGAAGAGCGAGCATATCACCGGACTGCCTTCGGGATTCGTCGACCTCGACGAGATCACCGCCGGCTGGCAGCCGTCGGATCTGATCATCATCGCGGCCCGCCCGGCGATGGGGAAGACAAGCTTTACGTTGAATATGCTGACCCATGCAGCGGTCGAGCGGAAGACGCCGGCTGCGTTCTTCAGCCTCGAAATGTCGAATCAGCAGCTCGCCATTCGTATGCTCTGCAGTCAGGCTCGTGTCGATCAGTCGCGACTTCGTCGAGGCAATATGACCGAGCAAGAGTGGGCCCGCCTCATCAAGGCAGCGGGAAGTCTGAGTGAAGCCCCCATCTTTCTCGACGATACGCCGGCCCTCTCGATCATGGAGTTCCGATCCAAGTGCCGGCGCCTTAAAGCCGAACACGATATCGGCGCGGTATACGTGGACTACCTGCAGCTCATGCGCGGTAGTTCTCAGTCACGCTCGGGCTCACGCGAGCAGGAGATCAGTGAGATCTCGCGGAATCTGAAGGCGGTGGCCAAAGAGCTCGATATTCCTGTGCTCGCGCTTGCGCAGCTCAACCGTGGAGTCGAATCCCGAGCGGATAAGCGACCGATGATGAGCGATCTGCGTGAATCAGGCGCAATCGAGCAGGACGCTGACATCATCTCGTTCATCTATCGCGATGAAGTCTACAATCCAGATACCGAGCGGAAGGGAATCGCCGAGATCATTCTTGGCAAGCATCGAAACGGTGCGATCGGTACCATCGATCTGCGCTTCTTTGGTCCATTCACGCGCTTCGAGAATCTGGCGCCCGACGATATCTAGCCCGACTCAGGGTCGGGCCGGCGTCGTGCACCCCGCTTCCATCGCAATCTACGGGGTCGAATGGACTTCGAGCCGGGCGAGCTCTGGCTCAGAAGCTCATTATTCTTCAGGTTTCTGCGCGGCATCCAACCCGCCCTGATCATCGAATCTCATGTGCCAGTTTGGACGCCGTGGAAGAGGTACCACAGGCGATTCGGTGGCCAGAAAGGTATCTACCTTGATCGTGGTGATGGACTGCCCTTCGAGCGGGCCCGACCAGTCGGGGATCTCGATATCTTCGAGAATCCAGCGGATCGGTCCCTCTTCGGAAGCTTTGACGAACGAGCCGACGAGAGAGCCTTTTTGAATCGGCGCGCGGCTGATCATCAGTTGGTCAGACGTCACGGTCGCCCCCTCTTTGATTTCTTCGCGCTGCGTACGTTTTTCGAGGTAGACCCGCATGGGAAACGGGCCCGGGTTTTCGAAGACGCGTTCGAGTGAGGCGCGGTACACGTTGCTCGGGTTGCGGCCGACCGGGCGAATATCAAGGTTGATGACCAGGTCGTGTTGCGCATCGAGACGCAGTCGCGCGTGATAGGAGTTCTCGCCGTTGAAAACCCCGGAAACGCCCCCAATTTTATTCGCAATCTTGTAGTAACCGGTCGTGTAGCATCCCGAAGCTGCGAGTTTGGGATCGTTATGAACGTTGATCGGCATGCCGTCGATCTTCATCACGAGCTGTTTGACGCCCGAGTCGTTCTGGACCGCGATTTCGCCGCGGACGCGCTCCATCGAGAACTCCTCGAAATCGAACGCCAGCTTACCGCCGCTGGCCGATTCGTAGACGAATTTCCGGGTGGGGATCTCGGCGAGATTCACCAGAAATGATGGCGTGGGCTCGAGCTCGCCGCTTTCGTTGAGGAGATAGCCGACCATCACCCAGCCCGAGCTACAGACATTTACGCCAAATGCCGCGAGCGTGCGTTCCTCTCTTTCACCGGGCAATCGGATCGTGCCTACGCCCGAGGTCTTCAGGCGTGAGGCCATGAGTTTCAGCGGCAGTGCGGGCCGGTAGGGTGGTCCGATGCGCTCGGTTCCAACGACCGCAGCAGCCTTTGCGGGGGCTGGCGTCGAGGTCTTGGACGGCAAATCCGATGCACCGGGTGCCTCGTCCCTTTGCTCACAACCCGAAACGAAAACGGCGGCCAGGAGGGCCGCCGCGATACTGAATCTCCAGACAACCATTCAGATATAGTCCTGATAATTCGGGAAGACATCCCAATCTTCGAGCTGGCCGTATTCCTTTTTCTTGGCCAGGCAGAAGAAAGCATCGGCCACAATCAGGATATTCATGATGTAGCCAGCGCCACAGGTGAAGATCACCGCAGCGAGGATCAATCCTCCCTTCATGGTCTGACCGAGTATCATATGGCCGACACCGGGCAGCAGGAACGAAAGCACCAAAACGATGATGTCGTTGGTCTCGAGGTCGGGAAATTTCTTCTTCCCGCTCGGTTTGGTCATCTGCCCTCCACCGGGCTGTTGTTGAGGCGGCTGATGGCCCTGGGGCTGGCCAGGCGCTTGTGCTGCTGGAGGAGCTTGTGCTGCTGGAGGAGCCTGTGCTGCTGGAGGAGCCTGTGCTGCTGGAGGAGCCTGTGCTGCTGGAGGAGCTGAATGCTGCTCAGCCTGCGGATCAGGCTGTTCCCAACCCGAGTCGGCTTCTCCCCAGCCGCTATCTTGATCCTGACCCCAGTCATTATTGTCGTTCGACATGTTAGTCCTCTTGGAACGAGTCGATGTTCATTTCGCACTGCCGACGAGAGCTTCGATCTCGTCGATTTCTTTCGGGCAAGCCGCCGTGAGATTTTCGTGTCCGTCGGTGGTCACGAGTATATCATCCTCAATGCGGATGCCCAGCCCGCGCAATTCTTCAGGGACACTTTCATCATCGGGGAAGTAGAGACCCGGCTCGATCGTCAGGACCATGCCCGGCTCGAGTACACGATACTCGCCCG
>CAYFTY010000760.1:0-2857 GCA_964346045.1 uncultured Bradymonadales bacterium
CAATCGCCGTTACGCTCTTGGCCGGTCAGACCGGCCAAGAGCGTAACGGCGATTGTATACACGGACTCCACGCCGCGGCGCTTTTTGATCGAAAAACGCCCGTCCGAAGGATTGCTGGCAGATCTGTGGCAATTTCCTTCACTCGAGGCCCGGGGCGCAGACGCCGACCCGGGTCCAGTTGTCGAAAAACTCGATGAAATGAACGTCGACGCCACGCTCGAGAGAGAGCTCGGCCATGTAGAGCATATCTTCTCTCATCTCCGGATGACCTACGAGGTCACGCTCTGGTGTGCTCGAAGCGAACACTCCACTGCGGGGCGATGGGTTGACGAGGAAGACATCGATTCCGAGGCACTATCGACTGCCATGCGCAAAGTGTTCGCCCTCGTCGAAACCGGCCAGTCATAGACAAAGACTTGCACGTGGCTCCCATGACAAGCCAGACTCGGATATGATAATCTTTGTTCCCAGTTTTCCCTGCGAGAGGCCTGCGAATTGTCAACCGATTCGACCCGGAATGGCACCCCCCTGGTGACGCTCACCGTCGTGAGCGGACCTGATTCGGGAGTCTCCAAATCCTTTCGGAAAAGCCGAGTTACGGTGGGTCGCGAAACCACCAATGACTTCGTCTTGAGTGATGGATTCGTTTCGAACCAGCACGGTGTATTCCTGGTTCGCGCCGAATCGATGCAGTATCAGGATTTGAAAAGCCGTCACGGCACCCTCGTCATCGTCAATAACGTGTCAACGCAACTTCACAGTCGTGAAGTCGCCGCCAAGATCGATATCGAGGACGGAACCGAGCTGCAGATAGGCTCGTCGATCGTGCGATTCGAGGTGCCGGAGCGAGGAAAGACGCTGCCACCGGTCGAAGCCTCGACAATGCGCGAGTCTTCGATCTCGGTGATGGATGACAGCCACGCACATAAATCTCGCGAACAGTTCATCACAGCAGCGCATGAGCCCATTCGGGCGCTGACGAGGCGATTCGATAGCCAGGACCGCCGTCTCGAGTTGCTTTTCAAGCTCGCCGAACAGCTCAACACGTTGACGAAGATCGACGATATTCTCGATTTGATCGTCAAAGCGACATTCGATGCGTTCTCAGGGGCGAATTTCTTTTCGCTCACTCTTCTCGATGCAGATCGTGACGAGCTGCCCGAACCCTACTTGACTCGCCAGCGGGGCGACGCGATGTCGGGCGACGACGAGCCGATCCTCAGTCAGAGTATTCTCAAGCGGGTCATCGACTCGAAAGAAAGCGTGCTCTGGGTGAAAGACTCGCTCGACGTCGATGTGAGCCAATCGATTCTCGACGCCAAGATCACCGCCTGCCTCTGTGCTCCGCTCGTAGGCCAGCGCAAATTGATGGGGGTGATGCAGGTCGATACGCGCGGACGGGGAAGCCTCTTCTCGAAGCAGGATTTGGAGCTTTTTAGTGTCCTCGCCTCGAATGCGGCCTTTGCGGTCGAGCGGGCCGAACTCACTTCGAATATCGTCGAGATGTTCGAGTCGTTCGTAGATGCGAGCGTGACGGCCATCGAGGCTCGAGACCCGACGACGGCCGGCCACAGCCAGCGCGTCTCTTCCTACACGATGAAACTCGCCGAGACGGTTCACGAACTCGACGAGGGCCCCTTCGCTGATGTGCGCTTTTCAGAAGAGCAGTTTACCGAAATGCGTTACGGCACACTTCTGCACGACTTCGGCAAGATCGTCGTGCCTGCTCAGGTGTTGCAGAAAGCCACTCGGCTGCCGGAAAAAGAAATGCGAGTCGTGCGCCAGCGCTTCGAGACCATCAAGGCGCTGACCCATCGCAATCTCTGGCGAGGATACGGCGAGAATGTGACCACAGGAGCATTCGAATCTTCGCCGAAACGAATGAACGAGGTCGAGGAGCGTTACCATGCATTCGCCAAAGACCTCGACCGTACCTATGCATTTCTCGAAGAAATCAACACCAAGGGGTTCTTGCCCGATGCGGATCTCGAAAAAGTGCGTGAAATTGGCGAAAGGCATTACGTCGACGGACACGGCAAGCAGAAGCCGCTTTTGACGCCTCATGAGGTCACCAATCTCTCGATTCGTAAGGGTACGTTGAATGCCTCGGAGTGGCAGCTCATGCAGAGTCACTCTGCACAGAGCCGGCGATTTCTGGAGAGGATTCCGTGGGGAGAAGACCTCGCGCTCATTCCGTATCTCGGTGGGGCACATCACGAGAAACTCGATGGGTCAGGTTATCCGGATGGATTCGTGGCCGAAGATTTGAACCTGCAGGTTCGCATGCTCACCATCGCCGATATTTTCGATGCGCTGACTGCGGCTGATCGTCCATATCGCAAGGCCGCAACCGTAGAGCGGACGGTCGAAATTCTGCATCTGGAAGCTGACGCCGGGAAGTTGGACAAGCCCCTCGTGGAACTCTTCGAGGAACGGGTGGTTCCCCAGATCATGCACCTCATCCCATCGCTGAGAGAAAAGTCCCAGTCCTCGAGCGACTAATTGCCGGCGTCGGCACCCGCTGTTTCGTCACCGCGATTCTCGCGGTCTGTAGCAATGGCTGCTCGAAGACTTTTATACGCCTTGTCGTTGGCAGGCTCGAAGGATTGGATCCTCTGCGTTTCACCAAGGCTCTTCTGAAAGCCCGCTTTCTCGGGGGTGAAGGCGCTCAGCGCTTTCTTGAGTTTCTTTCGCTCTGGCTCGCTGACGTGAGAGCCGGCGGCGATGACATCCTGCGGGATATTACCCGTGATGGCGAGCGTCCGAATCTTGCCGGTCGAAATCCCGACTTCATATCCTGCGATGAGCGCTCCGGAATACGTGGCAGCGGCGTCACATTTGCCTTCGAGAAGGTCCC
>CAYFTY010000761.1:0-2852 GCA_964346045.1 uncultured Bradymonadales bacterium
GCCCTCCCATCACGATGCGTTCGGGCAGCAGATCGTCAGGCGAGAATTCGAATACGGCCGCGCCCGTATCGATTCGAATCGCTTCGTCAGACTCGGTCGCATCCACGGCGACCTCATGCTCGGTCGCGCGAATCTCTGCGCCGTACTCCACTCGATAGTCTGACTGCGGATTCCCCATGAATCCGGCGAGCGCCCATCGAATACTGCCGTCAGGCCAGGTGGCGGTCACGTCGATCTGTGCAGGAATGTTCTGGCCGTCGCCCACGATTCGGATCGTCTCGGGGTTCGTGACGAGCCCCTCTGGAAACGGAAGTCCACCCATCAGCGGCCACGGTTCGTCGAGTCCAGATATGTCGTTGATCTGCAGAGCAAAGGAACCCTCGGGCTCTGTCGGCTCAGAGGTTCCAGCGTCGGTGTTTGGCAGATCCGGATCCGCAGAAACATCCGGCATCGAGCTCAGGTCATATCCCGTGTCGACCATGCCGGGAGATGCATCCCGCTCTGGCGTCATGTCGAGGCTTGTCTGGGTTCCCTCGCAGCCAGCGAAGAGAATCAGTGCAAAAAAGATGACTCGGTACATCAGGTCTCCGTTCGGAATCGAACCAGGGCGGTCCATGCCTGCACTCTGATAGATATCGTCACCATCCTACACCCGTTCGCCTGCGCTCACGAGGTTCCATGGGTCGTTTCGAACAGTCGAGGCGAATCACGTCTGCATCATTCGACGTTCGTCAGCGTATCAGCAATCACGCCCTCTTCATCTGACTCTTCAGTGCCTCGATCGGGCAGATCGACCCGGACATACCACGACGTCCCGAAGTCGACGTGCAATACCGTTTCATGGCCCGGATCACCGGGCCCGAGAATGATGCGAAAGAGCTTCTCGTCGACTGCCCGACGCACGACAGAGTGTAGAAACTCGCTGCGCCTGTCATCCACTCGCCAGTGTTTGCCGAACGCGACTCTCTTCTTTCCGATGCGAAACGACGCGATGTCCAGGGCATTTCCAAAGGCGTGTTCGCTCCATTTCGACTTCCTCCCCGTGACCGGGCGACAGCGGTATCCGCCGCGGTGCACGAGTTCGTCGACTTTCGCGCCAAAGACGCGCTCGGCCTCTTGTTGAATCACTTTTTCGAACTCCACCATTTTGGTCACAAAGCCACGTTCGAGCTTGACGCTCTTCGAGAATTTCACGTGCGTACCTGCGTAGTCGACGAGCTCGACTTCGGGACAATCGTCGCCCTTCTCGATCGCTCTGGAGATCGAATCAAAGGGGTATTCACCGACCTCCTGGGCCACGGCGGGCAGGGCGAAAAAGACGATGAGAAAAATCGAAAACAATTGCATGACAGCAGTTTAGCGGAACGGGTGGCACCCGAGAAGGGTTTTCGAAATCTGCTGGTCGTCTGGTGATCTGGGATTAATCTCGTTAGAGTATGGATACGACTCACGACATAAAGGCATCAGGAGCGCAATGAAGACGATCAAGCTTCACGAACTTTCCGAGAGCCCGGCTCACTACGACACCCTTGCCCGCACGTTAGAAAACGGCGGGCTGATTTGTGTCCCGTGTCGCGGTACCTATCGCATACTGGCCGATATCCAGGACCCTGGAGCGGTCACGCTCTTACAACAGTCCAAACGCAGGACGAGTTCTTCGCCCTCGCTGGTGTTCGTGAATAATGTCGACGAGATCAGCCTCGTCGCCGATGGAGTCGACCCGGTTGCTCGCGAGCTCGCGAGCGCCATGTGGCCGGGCCCTCTGACGATTCTCTTCAAGCCCAATCGAGACCTACCGCGCAAGGTGATCAAGCAGGTCGCCAAGGCCAATGGCCATATCGGCGTACGCGTGCCCGAAGACGATCTGGTGCGTCGCATCGTGAAGAAGTTTGGCGGGCCGGTGCTGGTATCGAGTGCCAACCGTGAGAACCGGGCGGGTGCTTCGTCGCCGGCTCAGGTTCGTAAAAACTTCGTCAGCCGCGTCGATTTCTTTGTCGATGCCGGAGACCTGCCAGGCGCGCCATCTTCGACGGTCGTCGAGATTGACGGTGGCTCGGTACAAATCCAGCGCGACGGAGCGGTCGAGCGTGAACGGGTACTCGCCGCGATCTAGGCTCATTGGCTCATGCAATTACTCGAAAAATTGGGCGACGTCGGCTCGGGAATCGTCGACGACGTCGTCAAGAGACGCGCGTTTGGCGGCCTCACGAGCGACGAGCGCGCCAGTCTGCGTGAAGATATCGTGCGGGTCGAGGCCCTGCTCGAAGCCGAGGAGTCTGACCTGCGGTTTCTCGTGCTGGGCCCCTCAGATACCAGTCTGCGGCGCATGATGCTCGAGCTGACTGGTGAGGTACCCGAAGATTTCGACGTGCGCGAGCGTCTGGGAAAAGCGCGCTGGTATCGCCACGAACTCGATCGGGGCCATATCCATCTCCTCGACGCGCGGGCCGATGGCGAAGCACCTCTGCGGGCTCTCGAATACCATCCACCGACGGCCATCATCCTGGCGCTGCCGGCCGGGCTCGTCGAGCTCTCGGCACTCGTCGACGAGCTCTTCGACGCCATGGAGTGGACCGAGACCATCTGGGATGTTTTGCCCGAGGTCGTGGTCGCGATCGATAGCGACGAAGAAACCCGAGACGTCGCGGCATTCCGCACCCAGCAGGCTTTCAAACACGAGATGATCGAACGGGGTCGCGAGCGCGACACGATCCCTGTCGTGCATCTGCGTCAAAAGGGGCGGCTCGTCTCGACCCTGATTCCGATCCTGCCTACCTCGCATCGCTATGCACTGGCGCGACTTTCGGCCGATGGCGAGACCCGTCGCGAGGCAGCCGAATCGTTGATCCGCC
>CAYFTY010000762.1:0-2849 GCA_964346045.1 uncultured Bradymonadales bacterium
ACACCCATGACTCCCGTAATCGCCAGGAGCGTCGTGGCTCCGAGCAAGAGGAGCATATAGATGAGCATTTGAAACTTCGTCGTACGCTTTCCTCGAGCGTTCGGCATCATCGGCACATTGGCCTTGCCGTAGTCGACGTCTTTGTAGAGCGCCAGGGCCCAGAAATGAGGCGGCGTCCACAGGAAGATGATCGCAAAGATGAGCCACGCCGTGAGGCTGAGCTCCCCGGCGACGGCAGCCCAACCAATCAGCGGCGGAAATGCGCCCGCAGCGCCGCCGATAACAATGTTTTGAGGTGTTCGCCGCTTGAGCCACATCGTGTAGATCAACACGTAGAAGGCATGACCGGCGATGCCCATCAGAGCGGCGAGCGGATTTGCAAAATACGTGAGGATCAAGACACCGAGGGTGCCGATCGTTGCCGAAAAAATCAGTGCCTGCGTCGCATTCAATTCGCCGGTCACGAGCGGACGGTGCGCCGTCCGTCGCATGACCGCGTCAATATCGCGGTCCCAGACCATGTTGATCGTGTTGGCCGACCCACAGATCAACGCCGTGCCGAGCACGGTCCAGAACATCAGCCCGAGCTCGGGTACTCCTTTCTGCGCGACCAGCATCGTACAGAGAGTCGTCAGCACCAGAAGTCGAATGATCCCTGGCTTGGTCAGCTCATTATACGATCGAATCGTGTCGAGCAGGCTGCGGCTCTCTGCGACTTGTACGTGTGCCATGATAGGGCTTCCTCAGGCGTCGACCTTCCATCGTCTAGGGAACTGACTGGAAGGGTCATTCATTTCGAGAATATCCAGATTTCTTGCCATTCATCCCGCGTTCGCGCGGGCCCATTTTCTAAGGACTCCGCGCTCGGTTGTCAAAAGCGTCTGGCCCAGATCATCCATACAGAAAAGGCGACCGCGAACGGTCGCCCCTCGACGTGGCAAAATGCCAGTGATTTTGGGTCAGTAGGGAAACAGGCCTACCGTGAGGAAAATCGAGAATAAGAAGGGCGCGCAGGCGACGGCGACGATGGCCGGTTTATCGCCGATCACGTGCATATAATAGCCCGCCACGAGGATCGTCTTCACGAGTGCCAGCAAAATGAGCGACACGATGACGAATGTGCGCGGGAACGCTTCCATTCCGATGAGCTGCGCCTCGGGCACAATCACCTCGACCACGGTGAGAAAGAGCAGTACTGCCCAGATCACCATGTACTGAACATGCCAGATGCCTTTCCAGGTTGCTTCTTTGTGAGCCATGAGAATTTATCCAGTGCAATAGGAGCGTACATCACGCTCACGTGTTCAGATCAAGTAGACGAAGGTGAAGACGAGAATCCAGATGAGGTCGACAAAGTGCCAGTAAAGACCGGCGATTTCGACGAAATCTCCGTCGTCAGCAGTCAGCTTCCCACGGCGCAGCGCGAGGTAGAGCACCAGATTGTACATCACACCGACTGAAACGTGGCCTCCGTGGAAGCCCGTGAGGCAGAAGAAGGTGGCTGCAAAATTCATATTATACGGGGGGGCGTCGCCTGCTCCGAAGAGATAGGGCCACACATCGAGAATGAGGTGCGTCCACTCGAAGCCCTGAATGCCGAGGAAGATCAATCCGCCGATGATCGTCGCGAGCAACCAGCGCTCAGCGCGCTTCATGTTGCCACGCAGGACTTCGGCCAGCGCGTGCACCATCGTCACCGAACTGCAGATGAGCACGAAGGTGTTGAACGCGGTGAGCTGGATACCGACCGCCCCAAAGGTCTCGTACGGGTTTGGCCATGCCGTCCCATCGATGAGGGGAGTCTTCCAGCGAAGTCGGGCGTAACCGGCGAGAAACCCTGCAAAGGTCATGGCGTCCATGACCAGGAAGGTCCACATGCCGATTTTTCCGTTCGATACTCCGAGTGATTCTTCACCCGGTCCGACTGCCATTTCAGCCATGATGCAATCCTACTCTTTCGAAGAGTCGGCGGCTTGGTGCCGCCTTTCAATATCCATTATTCGTTATGCAACTACTCAGCCGGGCTCGGTCGCATTTCGTCGACATCGTGGCCGTGACTACGGTCGACAGGCGTCCACACCGGTGGGTGATGGAACTGGTGATGGTCGGGCGGCGAAGAGATGGTCCACTCGAGGGTGGTGCCATCTTTCCACGGATTCTTGCCGACCTCTTTTCCTTTGAAGTAGCTCCAGACCATGTTGCCGATGAAGATAATCTGTACGGCAGCCAGCGCGAACGACCCAAGACTCGAGATGAGATTCAGCGTCGCAAACTCGGGGTCGTAATCGGCATAGCGTCGAGGCATGCCTTTGACTCCCAGGTAGTGCTGCACAAAGAAGGTCACGTTGATGAAGATCGTCGTAAGCCAGAAGTGAATCTGTCCCAGGCGCTCGTTGTACATGCGGCCTGTGGCTTTCGGCCACCAGTAGTACCAGCCCGCAAAGATCGTCATCACCGAGCCGGCGACCAGTACGTAGTGAATATGAGCCACCACGTAGTAGGTGTCGTGAAGCTGGATGTCGACCGGCACCGAAGCGAGTACGATGCCCGAGAGGCCGCCGATCGTGAACATGGCGATGAAGCCGAGCGCATAGAGCATGGGCGTCTTGAAGCTCAGGCTGCCGCCCCAGAGCGTCCCGATCCAGCTAAAGATTTTTATCCCCGTCGGCACCGCGATGAGCATCGTCAGGAACATGAAGACCATACGCACATAGAGTCCGATGCCCGACGTGAACATGTGGTGAGCCCACACGATGAAGCCGAGGAATGCGATGGCGACCATCGACCAGACCATCACGGCGTAGCCAAAGATCGGCTTACGCGAGAAGGTGGGGATGATCTCACTGACC
>CAYFTY010000763.1:0-2836 GCA_964346045.1 uncultured Bradymonadales bacterium
CCGCATCCGACAAAGACTCGGTCACGCCCGAGGAGTTCTCCAGAGCGCACCGCGCGCCGACGGCGAGCGAGGATGCCTCGGTCTCCATCCTCAATGTTTCGATGGTGCCCAGGCGCGCCAACGTATTGGTCGCGATCGACCGTCCCGGTGAAGAAACCGAAGAGCGAATCTACATCGCGACGATCGATGCCGGCGAGAAATGGCGAGTCCACATGGACTTCGAGCGTCGACTCAAATTGCTTGACGTTGCGCGACGCGCGGGAGCACTGGCCGAGGCGGGCGACCTCTCGGCAGCGAGAGCATTGCTGGAAGAAGAGACAGAAAAACCCTTCCGCGGCTCGCGACCGGATCTCGTGCAGAATCGGCTCGACGCAGTGTGGGCGATGATCGAAGACGAGGAACGTTCGGAGGATGTTGCTCGTCGCCTCGAAACGGCGCGTTCGATGGAGTTGGGGCCCCTGCGTGAAGCCATCGATTCGCTCGAGGCGCTGATCAAACCCCAGGAAACCGAATACCTCGATGCGCTCGAAGAACTCGAGACGCTCTATGGGCGGAAACTCAAAGCCAGCCAACTCGAGGAAATCGGCGTCGAGCGGACCCGTGTGCGACGTGTTCGGCGCGACGGCGAACTTGTTCGTGAGGGGATGGCATGGGTGAAACACGATCTCGACGAACCGATTTCGACCCTCGTACTCACCATCGAATTCGTGAATCAGCCCCAAGGTGAAGCGTTCGGAAGCGAGAGCTACGTGGTCATGCGAGACAAGAATCTGCCGGGCGATGAAGAGCGTGAGTTCATTTTCCGAATCGACGCCGAACCCGAGGGTTGGGACGGCCGCCAGATTCGCGCGCGCGCAGCCGACTTTGGATTTGTGGGCGGAGAGTCCGAATGACCGACGTTCACTGGTATCGGCTCGAGATGCTCACCCATGAGCCCGAAGTCGACGGGGCCCTCCTCTGGGATCTCGACGCGACCGGGCTCGAGGTTCAGGATGCCACGACCTTCATGGAAGACGGCTCGCTTCCCGAGGTTCCTGACGGGATCACGCGTCTGATTGCCTATTTCGAAAGAGATGGAGACGACGCACCACTTCCCGAGGCATTGCGTGAGCGCGAGCAGGTCATCTGGGAGCGCTACGAGGACACGAGTTGGAAGACTGCCTGGAAAGCATATTTCAAGCCGCAGGCCCTGTCGGCACGCATTGTTGCTGGCCCGCCCTGGGAAGATTTTGACGCTCCGAGCGGCGGCGTGAAGGTCGAGATTCTACCCGGGATGGCGTTCGGCACGGGCACGCACGAGACGACCCGGCTCTGCGCCGGTGCGATCGACCGATATATCGAGCGCCGTGGCCAGGATGTTTCGATGCTCGACGTCGGATGCGGCTCAGCCATCCTTTCGATCGCAGCGAGCAAGCTGGGCGTGCGTAGCATCGCGGGAATCGACATCACCGAAGAAGTGATTGAGGTTGCGAAAGAGAATATGGCTGCGAATCACGTCGAGGGCATTGCGCTCTCGACGACGCCGATTGCAGAGATCACGGGTTCTTACGATCTCGTCGTGGCCAATATTCTCGCCCATATTCTGCGCTCGCTGCGCGATGACCTCGAGCGGGTCCTCGCCCCCGGCGGAACTCTCGTACTCTGCGGTATCACCGTCGACCAAAGGGACGGCTTTGCCGCCCACTTCGCCGAGTGTGGGCTCGAATTGCTCGACGAGCGTTGCGACGGCGACTGGGTTCTCTTCGAGTACGGAAGCCCGACATGAGACGTGTCCCGGTCCAGTCAGGTATCCTCGAGACAGGTGACCATGTGCTCGAACCCGAGGCTGCTCACTATATTCGGCAGGTCTTGCGGCTCGGCCCGGGCGCAGAACTCGAATTATTCGATGGAAGTGGACGAGCGGCGCGTGGTCGTATCTCGGGCCTCTGCCGCGATGATGTTCAGGTCACCATCGAAGAGGTCTTTGCGGTCTCGCCTGCCCGACCCCGGATCGCGCTCTTTCAGTGCATTCCCAAAGGCGACCGATGGGAGCACGTGATCGAAAAATCGACCGAGCTGGGGGTCAGTGAGATCGTGCCTGTGATGAGCCGACGCACGGTCGTTCAGATTCCGGCGCGAAAAGCCGAACGCAAGCACGAGCGCTGGAGGCGGATCGCTCTCGCAGCGTCGAGACAGTCTGGTCGCTATCATGCTCCTCAGGTCACGGAAGCGCTCGATTTCGGCTCGGCTGTCGAGCGTGATTCATCCGCGCTTAAACTCGTGGGAGATCCGCTCACCCCACGAGGCGAACTCGAAACAAGACTGGGTGCCTCCGGCGACTCGATTTCGATATGGATCGGGCCTGAAGGAGGGTTCACCGACGATGAACTCGACTCCCTGAAGTCTCATGGATGCGAGCCGCTCTTTCTGTCCGAACAGACACTACGTAGTGAGACGGCCGGGATCTTTGCGGTGGGGCTTCTTCGTTACCTCGCCGGTGGATCCGCCTGATGAAACGCGCCCCGCTCTGGAGACGCTTCGCACGCGCACTTTTCTGGCTGACTTTCGGCGCACTGATCCTCTCGCTTCTCACGATCGCCGGGATCATATCACTCGAAGCATTTCAGCCGCCTGCAGATTGGTTCTGGACGGAGTGGTTGCTGCGAGCGTGGCTGGACCAGCCTGCCACCGTCCTCGCTCCTTTTGCGGTCGTCATTCTCGTCGCATCTCTCTCGGAAGCGGTGGCGACAGCTTTTGGGGTCGACCCCGTGCTTCGGGTCCTGAATCTCGAGGTGGTGGATCGCGGTGGCTTCGAGCCACAATGGTGGCAACACGTGGTTCGATTTCTGGGCTCGCT
>CAYFTY010000764.1:0-2833 GCA_964346045.1 uncultured Bradymonadales bacterium
CTGCAGCACCGGCAGACCATCGTCACGTCCGGCGAGCGCGAGGCCCTCGGCGGCGTAAAACTGGTCGAGAACATCCGAGCTCGAGAGCGTCTCTTCGAGGCCTTCGGACGGGCCATTTCGGTGCGAGAGACGCCAGCCGGCAATCTCGACGGCTCGGTGGCGCACCCCGACATTCGAAAACCCGAGCAAAGCCGTCAACGTCTGGTCGATAGACTTACTCTCAGGCGGCCATTTCGAAAGTCCTACGAGTGAACCCAGAAGACTCTCGTCTGCGATGCGATAGGCGAGCTCGAAGAGTTCGGCAAATGCGTCGGGGTGACAGGGATCGAGTGCATCCTGCCACTCGGGTGTCACATCTTCGTCATCGACCCACTTGTATTGAGGGTAGCCGGTGAGCTGCAGCGCTGCCTCGGCGGAATTCTCTCGGTGGTGGTCATCATCAATGAATCCGACCAGGGTCTCGAAGATCGAGACATCACCAAATCGGGCCGCCGCCGATAGCACGAGCGCCGCGTCGAGATGGTCATGCTCGGCCTCGACCAGTTCTACGAGCTCGCCCGGTGTGCGGGGGGCCCGAAGACTCTCGAGGGCAGTGATCGCCTGACGATGAAGTGTAGGATCGGGCTGCGTGAGCATCGCGATCAGCGTCTCGTGGGCGGCCTCGTCTTTTTTGGCGGCAAGTTCTCGGGCGGCCAGATAACGAACGTCATCGTGACGTGATTCGAGGGCTGCGCGTAGAGCGTCTGCTGCAGCCGATTCGTCGTATGCTTCGGCGAGTCCGCGCACGCTGCGTGTTCGAAAGCTCTGGGAGGCTGCGCCCAGACCAATGCGATGAACTTCGATTTCGCCGACGCGTTCGACGAGCAATTTGGCGGCTTCGTTTTCGAGCCCGTTGGTGCTCGATAGCAGGGTTTCTTCGAGAAGCTCGTCTCCGCCTTCGGGGTCGGCGGCGAGCAGCTCGAGCCCTCGAAAGCCCATATCCGAAAACCCGGTCGAAAGTGCCTCGGTTGAGAGGGTTTCGTCGTCACAGCCGAGTGATTGCAGGTTGTCGAAGGCGCGCTCACGGACGCTCTGGGTTGGATCGGCGAGGGCCAGCAGCATCACCGAGATCGCATCGTCCCGAAGACTCTGATCGGCAGACGCGACGCGGGTGAGGCCCGAAATAGCGGCCGCCCGCAGGCGGTGCGCGTTCGAGGCATGTTGCTGGCGTGCGAGCCCGATGTAGGCTCCAAACGCCAGGGCATCGAGCTCCTCTTCGAAGGTTTCGGGTTCGACGATGAGCGAGCGAGCTTTTTCTTGGATGCGGTGCCAGACGCGAGCCACTCGTTCGCTGACGGGCTCTCTTTTGCGCTCATTGGCCCGCTCTTCGAGTTCATCGAGAGCCGACGAAAAACGCTCTTCGAAGAGTCGATACTCCCGCTCGAACGCGTCGGGTCTCGGCTCGACGAGTCGGCTGAGGACGACTCCGGCACGCACCGCGAGCCGTGGGTCGCCAAAGGTCACGGCACGACTCAGGTTCAGCAATTTCGCAGGTTCGGCCTCCCAGGCATCTGCTGGATGTTTGATGCCGTTGAGCATGGCATAGACCCACCGATAAAACGCGGGCTGGTCGGCGTAGTGTTCGAGAGCCTCGGCTGCGCTGAGCCGAATATCAGGATTTTTGGCGGATAAGAGGGCCAGACTGCGCTCGGGGATGCCGTTTTCGGCATGTTCGCTGAGCTCGAGCGCGAGCACCAATGCGAGCGCCAGGGTCCGAATGGATGCATCGTCCGAGTCGACCATGGCCAGCAGTCGTTCGGGCGAATCGTCGCGTAGACCGAGGGCTGCAAAAAGCTGGGCCGACCCCGAAAGCTGCGAGAAGACGATCGGAGCAACACTCGCATCGCCATTATACGCAAGCGCGAGCGCGGCATAATTTCGGATCTGCGTCGACTCGTGCTGCACCAGCGGTCGGATGCGGTCGAGATTCGAAGGTGCAGCAATGGCCGGCAGCGTCGCCGCCGCACCGTTTGCGACATTCGTATCTTCGGCTTCGATCAGCGAGAGGACGGCGTCGATGGCGCCTGGCTCACCGAGTTGCTGGATGCCTTTGGCTGCCGTCTCGAGAGAATTCCGATAGAGCGCGATCTCTTCGTCGGTCGCTTTCGAGGCGACCAACTCGTGATACCCTTCTACGATTTCGACGAGAGGAGCCAGCGCCCGATCGTCGCCAAGCTCAGCCAGAGCGCGCGCAGCTTCGACTCGCACGTCCAGATGCTCACTCTCGAGAGCGTTCGCCAAAAGAGGCCGGTTTTCGGCATGTACGAGCGCCTGCACGGCAGCAAGCCTCACTGACTCGTCTTCGTCATCGAGTGCTGCCACCAGAAGTCCGCGAAACTCGGATTTCAAGCTCGCCAGTGTCTGGACAGTCAGGACCCGCTGAGTTGCGTGCCTGGATGCAAGCCCTGCGCGGTAGACCTTTTCGTGGTCAGCGCTCGGCCAGCGGTCGAGTCCAAAGTCGAATGCCCGACGCCGAATCGAGTCACTGGCGTCGTCGATCATCTCGACGATCACCGCTCTGTGGGCGTCGTCTTCGTGCGCCTGCGCCTCTCGCAAGGCCTCGAGACGCACATCTTCATGCGATGATTGCAGGATGAAGCGCAGAGTATCCGCGCCGCCGCCTGAAATGCCGAGATTCAAGGTCGACTTGAAGCATTCCAGACGAATCGATGCGTCGACGTCGTTCAAGGCCTGCAAGAGCAATCGCTGAGCGTCTTCGTTCGCGCCGGATTCTTTGATCGTCGCGACGAGCAGCGCGAGCGCGGGCCTCATGCTTCGTCTTCTTTCCTTCCTG
>CAYFTY010000765.1:0-2830 GCA_964346045.1 uncultured Bradymonadales bacterium
TGGTCCCCCAAGCCCCAGGAGCACAAAATTGCCCCCGAGATTTGCAAGGGTTGCTCGAATGACGTTCGGTTCGGGCCTACCGAGAAAGGGCATGAACTGGAGTTGCTGCAACGGATTCACGTTGTTCATGACCAGGAGGTTTTGGAGATCTGTTTCCTCAGCACACATTGACTCATCGACAGAGTCCTGAAGCGTACACTTGAGAGTGCGCTCAGACGTGAAAACGATCACGCTGTAGAGGTTCGTCATTGCACCACTGGCATCGTTTAACTCGATGCCCGTCACGACCTCTCCCGGCAAAGCCTTGACTCGCGCGCCGCTTTGTGACTCGTAGTCTGGCTCACTCGCGTCGGCGCTGGCTACGGCCGAACCCGCCACCACCCAGACGTGATCAACCTGATCGGCATCTGGACCCACATGCGCCCACGCATAGCCGGTCGCAAGTCCATCGAAATCCTCGAACTCACGAGCAGGCTCGCCGAGCGCAAACTCACTCTCAGGCCGTAGCTGAGATTGGGTCGGTGCATCAGGTAAGGCGCCCGGAATCGCAATAAAGAGCGGAAACTCGTCGGAGCCACATTCTTTCGCTTCCACCTGCAACTCACCGACCTGGCCACCATTATTGGTGTTGTTGGTGTTGTTGGTGTTGTTCGTGTTGTTTTCGTTATTCTCTACCTGATCCGGTGCCGCGACCGTGGGCCCCGAATCGAAAACGCAGCCGCACATCCCAATGACGATCACGAAAAGCAGCGTAAAACGATATGACATAGAACATCCTCGTGGCCGGTCGACCCGACCCTCAGGCGCGGATGAAAGAGGTACGCAAAAGTGTGGACTGAAATAGTTCATGCGTCCATTTTGTCATGGATTGCGATACACTTCACCTATCGTGCCCGTCCCCCTCCAACAAGGACGTTGACGTGAAAAAGATATTCGAGTTCTTCTTCAAGAAACCCATCGGCCAGTTCATCGGTCTCGGCTTGATATGCGTGGCAGCGGCCTATTTCGGGCGGCTCTACTACGTCGATTATCCGACCCACCAGGCCACCGAAGAAGCGAAATCGGGCGCCGAACGGCTCGAAGAAATGGCGTCGATGCTCGACGATGCGCTGAGCGCTGCCGAGGATCGGCAGGCATTCGTTGCCGGATTGCCTCCTCTGACCTCCTGGAACCCTGTAGAAATCGCATGTGGAGGCTACGAAGGTGAATTCCACGGCGATCTCCCGATCTGGAAAACGCTCGGAATCGAAAGCGGAAAGAAGACCCGCTTTCAATATCGATTTGAAAAATCCGACCTCGGCTTTGTATTGCGCGCCCGACGCGACGTCGACTGTGATGGCATTTACGTCGTCCACACACTCGAGGGCGTTACGAACTGGTCGTCGAGCCTGCGCGATTACGAGGTCATCACCCAGAACTCGGCCGAATAAAAAAGGCCGCTTCCCATGCAGGAAGCGGCCTTGAAACACGCGAGGTTTCGACTCAGTCGTCGTCGCCCTCGTCTCCTTCCTCACCCTGCTCGGCAAGTGCCGCGCGGCGAGAGAGACGAATCTTTCCATTCCGTCCAACCTCGAGAACCTTGACCAGGCACTCATCGCCTTCGCGAAGGACATCTTCGACCTTCTCGACGCGACCGTCGGTAAGCTCCGAGATGTGGCAGAGGCCGTCGGTTCCTGGGAGGATTTCTATGAATGCACCGAAATCGACGATCTTCTGCACGGTACCCATGTAGGTCTCTCCGACCTCGGGCGTCGCAGTCAGTCCCTCGACGATCTCGATGGCCTGCTGAGCCGCGAGAGCGTCGGTGGCGGCGATTGCAACCGTGCCGTCGTCTTCGATGTTGATGGTCGTGCCCGTTGCTTCCTGAATACCGCGGATGGTCGAACCACCCTGACCGATCACAGCGCCGATGGTCGACGTCGGGATCTTGATCTTCACGATACGCGGAGCGGTCGCTGCAAGGTCCGATCGTGGCTCAGAGAGAGTCTCGTTCATCACATCGAGGATGTGGTCGCGACCTTCTTTGGCCTGAGTGAGCGCCTTGACCATGGTCTCGCGAGCGAGACCTTCGATCTTGGTGTCGAGCTGGAATGCAGTGATTCCTTTCGAGGTACCGCAGACCTTGAAGTCCATGTCGCCGAGGTGGTCTTCGTCACCGAGGATGTCGGTGAGAATCGCGACTTCGTCGCCTTCTTTAATGAGCCCCATCGCAATACCGGCGGTTGGCCGCTCGATGGGCACCCCTGCGTCCATGAGAGCAATTGCACCGCCGCAGACCGAAGCCATCGAACTCGAACCATTCGATTCGAGAACGTCACTGACGATGCGTACCGTGTACGGGAACTCGTCGTGCAGATGCGGCATCGTTGCCGTAAGAGCACGTTCGGCCAGGAATCCGTGCCCGATCTCTCGACGCGAGGTCGAACGGAAGGGTCGGACCTCACCGACACAGAATGCCGGGAAGTTATAGTGGAGCATGAAGGGCTTCATCTCATCACCCTCGAGGGTGTCGAGACGTTGTTGCTCCTTCTCAGTACCCAGCGTCACCGTGACCAGAGCCTGGGTCTCACCGCGTGTGAAGAGTGCCGAGCCGTGAGTCTGCGGAATCAATCCCGCCTCGACCGTGACCTGGCGCACATCTTCCCAACCGCGACCATCGATACGTGTTCCATCGAGAATCATGCGACGTACGGTCTTCTTCTTGAGGTCACCGAATGCGTCTTTGATCTCGCCTTCGCGCTCGGGAAACTGCTCAGCGAGCTTTTCGACGACGGTGCCCTTGAGCTCATCGAGCGCTTTGTACCGGCTGATCTTCTCGCGCACCGTCACA
>CAYFTY010000766.1:0-2816 GCA_964346045.1 uncultured Bradymonadales bacterium
ATTCTTCAGTTGTCTGTTCGGATTCTCCGGCGCTCTGCGCCAACAACGGAAGGGGGGCCATCACCGAAACGGCGATGATCAGACGCAAGAGGTGGTGCATCACTTTCCTCGTATGTGGACTGAAAGAGTCTTTGGTGAGGCTAGCGAAGCCCGAACCTCGACGCAAGACTCACGCGTTGCGGTTAACCGCTCGCTGAAGCTCTTCATCCGAGAGCCCCGAAGTTCCCTCGACCGTAATCGTCTGCACTTTTTCGGTCTTCAGGTCTTTGGCGCTCACGCTGACGATGCCGTCGGTATCGATCTCGAAGCTCACTTCGATTCGGGGGCCACCGGCCGGGGCTGGAGGGATACCCGTCAGATTGAAATTTCCCAGTGTCTTGTTTTCGCTTGCTTTTTCGCTATCGCCCTGCAGTACCTGAATCGAGACCATGTCTTGATTCTTTTCGGTCGTGGTGAAGATCTTTGCTTCACGCACGGGGATAGAGGTGTTTTTGGTAATGATCGAGCTGAATCGGTCTCCCGAGACCTTAATCCCGAGATTCAGCGGCGTGACGTCGAGGAGGATCACCTCGCGTACCTCGCCGCCGAGGATGCCCGACTGGATTGCGGCGCCGGTCGCGACCACCTCGTCTGGATTGACGCCTTTACTTGGTTTTCGCCCGAATATCTCGGTGACGCGCTCCTGCACGAGAGGCATGCGGGTCATGCCTCCAACGAGTAGGACGTCATCGATGTCCGAGACGGTCAATCCCGCGTCCTTGAGCGCTTTGTGGCAAGGGCCCTCGAGTCGCTCGACCAGATCGTAGACCAGGTCATTGAGTTGTGAACGAGATAGCGTGAGCGAGAGATGGCGAGGTCCTGATTCGTCGACTGCGAGGAATGGCAGATTGATATTGGTTTCGGTGAGCGTCGAGAGTTCGCACTTGGCGTTCTCGGCGGCCTCTTTGAGACGCTGCAGCGCCATTTTGTCTTCTGAGACATCGACGCCGGTGTCGGCTTGGAATCGCTCCATCAAGAAGTCGAGGATCGCGCGGTCGAAATCTTCACCGCCGAGCTGGTTATCGCCTGCGGTCGCGAGCACCTCGAAGACTCCGCCGTGAAGCGAGACGATCGACACGTCAAACGTGCCGCCTCCGAGGTCGAAGACCGCGAGATTCGAGTCGGTCTCTTTGCCGTAGCCGTACGATAGCGCGGCCGCCGTCGGCTCGTTGATGATCCGACGGACCGTGAGCCCGGCGATCTGCCCGGCCTCTTTGGTTGCACTACGCTGCGCGTCGTTGAAGTAAGCGGGCACCGTGATCACAGCCTCCGTGATCTCCTCACCGAAATAATCCTCAGAAGTCTGCTTCATCTTCTTGAGAATCATCGCCGAGACTTCCTGCGGACTGAACTCCTGCCCGTTGACCTCGACCCAGGCGTCACCATTCGTCGCTTCGACGAGCTCGTAAGGCAGCGCCCTACGATAATGCTCGACGGCCTCGGACTTGTATTTCTGACCGATCAATCTCTTGATGTCGTAGACAGTGCGTTCGGGATTGATGATGGCCTGTCGTTTGGCCTGCTGCCCGACGAACATCTCGTCGCCTTCGGTAAAGCCCACCATCGATGGCGTGGTGCGTGAACCCTCGCTATTGGGTAGCACCAGAGGTTCTCCGCCTTCGATGACGGCTACACAGGAGTTCGTCGTCCCCAGATCGATTCCAATGATTTTTCCCATAGCTTATCGCCGCCCGGCCAGTTGCAGTGAGCTTTGGTTCGAATGTTCTCAGGTTATGACGAGAACGCTACTTTTTAAACAAGTTTTTGATGAATGCCCCCGGCTCAGACGTTCGTCGTTTCTTTCGTCGTTCGCCTAAACGAACCTCTCGTTCGGCATCGACCGACGCGGGATTGAGTCGCAGTGCGCGCTTGAACTGTTTCAGAGCTTTCTCCTCGTCACCCCTGGACTTGAAAATGTAGCCGAGAAAGAGACATGCATCGGGCATGGCCTGTCGATTTCCAGTCTGCAGAGCGCCGCGTAAATGCTCTTCGGCCTCGTCGATTCGTGTCGGATCGAGACGGAAGAGAAGATATCCGTAGAATGTCAGGTAGAGCCCATTCTCGGGGTCTTTTTCAAAGGCCTCCTGGAACTTGAGGAATGCCTCGTCCATTCGCTCTTCGCGAAACGCTCGATACCCCTCGTTGAATGCTTCCTTCGCGGGATCCGGTGCGTTGGGGCTTCGACTTTCTTTAGCCTTCTTCTTGAGGGCTTCGAGCTTGGCGCGCCTTTCGGCGACTTCGGGTGGCACTTCAGGTACTTCGACTTCTTCGACCTCGGACATCTCGGATTCTTCAGAGGCGGCCGACGGCTCAGAGCCCATGTCGAGCCCTTTACCGGGTGTCGAGTTGCGGCGTTTTCGCTTGCGGGCCTCTCGTCGTCGAAACCCCGAGAGCTTCTCGATCTTCGAGCGGACATCGGTCTTGCGGCGTTCGGGTTTCGGGTTGCCGGTTTTCGGTTTGTCTTCGGCCTCGTTCGGAGAGCCGTCCGAATGAGGAATGACCGGCATCCCGACCGCGCTGCGCGAACGCGTCGGTTTCCGCTGCTGACGATCGCTGGGGCCGGGTGTCTCGTGGATCGGTCGGTTGCGAGGGTTCGTATTCTCGGAGCGCGCAAACGCCATCGACTCACTGTCTTCCGAAAGACTCGACTCCGCGAGATGAGACTCGGGCGGAGGCACGGTCTGCTCGCGCTCGACCTTGAGGAGCTCCTGATAATTCGACTTGATGAGAATGAAAATCTCTTGTGCCAGCGTCTTCACGCGACTCGAGATATTCCC
>CAYFTY010000767.1:0-2813 GCA_964346045.1 uncultured Bradymonadales bacterium
AAACGGGCCGTTCTCGGGATGAGTCAAGAGTTCGATGACCTGCTGGTGCGTCTTTCGGCGTGTGATTTTCAGGTAAGTCAGCTCGGGCGTACAGAGACCGAAGACATGCCAGTTTTGGCGGCCAACCTCGAGCATCGGCCAGCTCGTATCGTCGATGTGCACGCTGGGTGCGTTAAGAATTTCGTGCCGGATCGCCTCGTAGCTGGGCGTGCACCCTTCGGCCAGGTATTCGAGCTGGTTCTGAAGCACGTCGGGTCGCACATTCAGACCGTCGCGCTTCATCTGAGTTGCCTGAAGCTCGAGCGGCAGGTGATCGTGAAACTTGGCCACCGCCACCGAGACGCCGAAATCAATGGAGAAACGGCCTTTGGGCACCAACTTGATGGGGCCCGGCGCGCACACGATCTTGGACGGCGCACATTCGCATCCATGGACTGCTTTCTGTCGACGAGCCTTGACGATCGTAAACTCCCGACGGATCACGTCGACGACTTCCGAGGTCTCTTCGGCACCTTCCATCAGCACGGCCACGCCCCCACAACACGGGCAGGTGAGTTCGTCCTCGCTCAATTCGAAGAGCTTGTCTTCGGTGGCAAGTGTCGGTTGGTCGTTGCGAGCTCCGCCGGTCTCGGGCTCCTTCTCGGACTTCTTTTTGCGACGGTGAGCCCGCCGACGCTCCGATTTATTGGCGGCAGCCTTACCCCGGCTGCTGCCGTTGAGTGCCTGCTGAAGCTTTTCGATCTCGAGTTGGAGCGTCCGGGAGTCCTGCCCTTCGAGCTCGTCGAGTCGACGACTGAGCTTTTCCAACTGGCGAAGCAATTGATCGGCTTCGCTGAGCGCAAGACGCGCGATTTCTCGGAGTCGGTTCGCGTCGTGGATCTGGTCGAGGTTCAGTGTCATGCCCTCATCAGAGCACAATCCGACCGGCAAGAAAAGCGCTATTTTTAGTTTTTCGAAGCGGGCGAAAGTTGCTGGTAGCCCACCGCCTGAGCGCCTTCGAGAAAGAGCGCGAGCTCGGCGTGGCTCAGCTCCACCTCACCGTTCTCGGCGCGCGCCCAGAGAGAAGGAAAGCGGCCGCGGTCCAGACGTTTCATCAAGATGGTCAGCCCGGTCCCGTCATGGCGTAAAATTTTGCAGCTATCGCGCCGCCGATTCGTGAACACGAACGTGTCGCCTTGCATCGGGTCTCGGCCGAGCTCGTTCACCGCCATCGCATAGAGTCCGTTGTAGCCCCGACGTAGATCGCAGGCAGCCGCGTACGCCCAGACCCGGCTCACGACACCAACTCTTTCAACCAGCCCACGGTCATCGACGAGTCGACCTCGAGGCGCCATCCACCCGGCGAAATGAGTACTGCTCGAGTCGCGGGCGCGACTTCGGGCTCACGAACTCGGACTGGCTGAAGGAGGCGGTGCTCCGGGTACCGCTCGGCCCATCGCCGAACGGTATTCATCGGCAGACCGAGTTCGCGGTGAATCGCGCTCCAGGTCGACCCCTGGTTTCGTTTCTGGTGCGTGAAAGCCGCCACGCGGCGGCGCAGGTCATCGGGGTAGCGCACGCCGTCGATGCGCTGAATCTCAGTACGGAGCTGCTCTACTTGTGTCTTCATGTCGACCTCTTCGTGAGTGAAGAAGTCGTGTTAGCCCAGACTCGTCAGCCTGTCAGGAACGTGCTTCGTCGATGTGGTACGATGGATCACACCCTTACCCTGATGTTCTGTTGACGAATCTCGTGCAGACGTCGCTCAAAGCTCTCACAGCTTCTGGAATGGCAGATGGTTTGACCGTGGCGAAGTCATCCTGGTTCGGGGAGCCCGCCGGAAACGCATCTGATGAGGTGACGAAGAAACCTCGGCTGCATTCAGGAAGGTTTGCAACCATCCATTCAGGATTTTCGACGGGCAAATTCCCTCCCCAGTGAATCGAATAGTTCAAAGCCAGCCGACGGAGGGAATTCGCGCAGATGTAGTCCCATTTTGGATACTCGTTACTCTCCTCGAAGATCTCTGGAAGGCTCGAGGCGGACCCAACGCCAAGGGAGACAAAAACATCTCTAAATGCCAATAGCTTGTGGATGGTATCGATCTCATCTTCGACAACAAGTCCAACCTCATCATCAAACTGCAACGGCTCACTTAGTATGGCGACCTCGAAAGATTCGAAAATTGTTGCCGCTTCGACAAGGTGTGTCCTCAGCCACTCTGCGGCAAGGAGAACGGGACCACCAGTGTAGTTCGCAATCGCGACCAGTCTATCTGATTCGCCTGACCAGAACGGAGGCACGCAAATCCCCACCAGTGACTTTTCGGCCTTCAAGTTCGGAGATCCCTCTACAGTATCGTTGTCCCGCAGTACATGAAAGAACTGTCCAAGGCCGAACGCCTTCAGTTCCGCGAGGTCGACCGTTTCAAACCGTCCCAACAATGTCATGACCGGTTTCATATCAGTCTACCTTGATAAATGTGGCCTTCTCTGAGTCGCCAGGCTTGTAACTGTCGTCGATGATCTTGAATCGTCCTTCACCAGTCGAAACTTCAACATAACGGCCCTCATGTCGGCCTCCACCCGGATGCACTTTAACTTGCGAGATTTGGTCGGAACCGCCAGGCCCGGACTTAACTTTGATAATGGTGGCTCTACCAGAACCTCTTGTCGAGGCCCTGGTCTCGACTTTATATCCGGCCTTAGACATGGTCTCTACAATTTCCGCTACGCTGGCATTGAACGTCTTCTTTGCATTTTCAGTTAGAGCCTTGAAACAATTATGCACCCACGCGCCGCTCTCCCCGACGAAGTACGTGTGGAAGCCGTCGA
>CAYFTY010000768.1:0-2813 GCA_964346045.1 uncultured Bradymonadales bacterium
CGCGAGCTACGTCTTCAGGCGTCATCGTGGGCACGAAACGATTCCAGGGAAGAGTCGGCAGACCGTCGAGCATCGGCGTCTTCGTATAAGGCGGATTCAAGGTGCCGACATATACGCCGTGCTCTGCAAATTCGGCATGCAGCGCTTCGCTGAAGCTCTGCACAAACGCTTTTGTTGCCGCATAGACCGCATGATACGGAGTTGGCTGAAAGGCCGAGACCGAGCTGATATTCAGAATCCAGCCCTCCCCGCGCTCGAGCATCGGCTGAGCAAATCGATGCGTCATGCGCATCAGCGCCTCGATATTCACGTGAACCATCTCGAGCTGTTCGTCGATTGGAAGCGCGTCGAAATGTCCGTACGAGAACACCCCGGCGTTATTGACCAGAACGGGAATCTCGACGTCGTCGAACGTTTTGAAAATCTCGTCGACCGCCCCCTCTTCGGTGAGGTCGATCGCGAGGGTATCCGCATCGAGGTCCTGCGCGAGCCTTTCGAGCTCTTGCCACTCCTCAGGCCGGCTCACCAGGACGAGATCTGCCCCTCGACGGGCAAGTTCGCGTGCCATCGCTTCGCCGATTCCTGACGCAGCGCCCGTCACGAGGCATCTCGTCTCTGCTACTTCGAGCCGCATATCTTCTCCGCTTGTGATCTCCATCATGCGCGATAGGTTTATACCACGTTCATCGCACCAGGCAGGTACCCCATGTCGCGAAATGTCCGTGGTTCGTTTCTCAGACGCATGTCGAGTTGGCGACGCATTGCAACCGGCACGTGGGGCTCGGCCAACGACCCCACGATCTACGGAACTCTGGAGATCGATGTTTCGAACGCTCTCGACTACATCGAGAGGATGCGCCATGCGACAGGCGAGCACATCACGATCACGCATGTCGTAACCAAGGCCATTGCCAACACGCTTTCCGAGCACCCGAAGTGCAATGCGTACGTGCGTCTCGGGCGAATCTACGAGCGCGAGACGATCGACGCCTTCGTACTCGTGGCCGTACCGCCCGACGATGATGATCACGAACAGGAAGCCGACCTTTCGGGGGTCAAGATTCGAAATGCAGACCAGAAGTCACTGGTCGAAATCACCCGAGAGACGCGCGTCCGAACGCGCGACCTGCGTCGGGGTCGTGACGAGGATTTCGAATTTGCAAAGAATCTGGTCAGCCGACTGCCGACTCCCGTCTTGAAGCTGGCCCTTTCTGCGATCGAGATGCTGCAATACGAGTTCAATCTCGACCTGTCTGAACTCGGCGTTCCGCGTGATTCATTTGGGTGCATGTTGATCACGAGCGTCGGAATGCTCGGTATTCAGCATGCCTTTGCGCCCTTGATTCCGATGACTCGCCTCACCGGCCTCGTCGCCGTCGGTGAGCTGCAGGACAAACCCGTCGCCGTCGATGGAGAAGTCGTGATCCGTCCGGTGCTTCCGATTACGGCGACCTTCGACCATCGCATCATCGACGGCTTTCAGGCCGCCAAGCTCTCCAAGACCTTTCGAAAACAGCTCTTGGACCCCGAGCTCCACTTCGAGCGACGTCCCGATCTCACCGACGAATGGCCCGATTGAGTGACGAATTTTTGAGCCTGCAGCACGTCGCGATATACATCCCTTGACAAAAGAACCGCCATCCGAGGATGACGGTTGGATGCTGAAATGCAGAACGAGGAATTAGACTTCGCCCTCTTTCTTCACGACCTTCTTGGCCTTCTTTTGCTCGTCGCCGTCGGTGACGCTTGCTTTGTCGTCTGCGTCGGCGGTCGTCTCAGACGATGTGACTGTGGTGTCATCGGCTTTGGCCTTCTTGGATCCATCGCATGCGAATGCGGGGACAGTGAAGCCGAGAAGAGCAAGCGCGGTGAGAATTGCAAAGAGATGCTTCATCGTAAACTCCTACGTGGTATCTTGCGGGCACAGGATAGCGAAAGCGGCCCAGAGTTCCAACCTGGAACGCAGGAGGCGAGCGATTGACCCTGCAAGCCCGAAACGAGACACTTCGACTCAATCGAAACAAAAGCTTTGTTTTTTCTGGCTAACCAACGGCAAGACGGGTCTTACACTCCCGGGTGACGATTCGACGATCGCGGGGCCGCCCCGATTGTTGTGCGGACGCTTTCGATCTAAGGTGCCCCTCATAGAAGTCATCGAAATCGGAACTGCCCGAGGCCCCGGGACGTACGAGAGGCAATGCGCCTTTCGCGACGATGGAGGAGAAGGTCGATGCAGGAGTTCTTAGACGTAGCGCTATCGTTTCCGACGGTAATCTGGACGGCTCTTACACTGGTCGCCCTGGGCTACTGGCTCTTTGTGATCCTCGGCGCGGTGGACCTCGAGCTTCTCGACCTCGACGTTGACGTCGATCTCGACGGTGGCGATTTCGATGTCGATCTCGACGTCGATGCAGGCGCTGTCGAAGCCGACGCTGATGTCGACCTCGATGCGGATGCTGAGATCGGGAAATGGACGCCTGTCGCCAAAGTCGCCATGGCTCTGGGCATCGGCAAAGTGCCGATGACGATTTTGCTGACGCTCTTCATCCTGTCGGGCTGGGGGCTCTCGTATTTTTCGGTCCTCTATCTGGGTCCGATGGTGCGGTGGGGAGCACTCTTTAGTGTGGCTGTACTGGCCGGCAGCATCTTGCTTGGCCTGCCCATCATGGGCGCAATCGCGCACCCGCTCAAAGGCATTTTCGAGACGAAGACCCGCCGAGGCGGAACGAGTCTGATCGGACAGGTCTGCGAGATCACGACCGGCAGGGTCACCGATGGCTTCGGCCAGGCGAAGCTCGACGACGGCGGTGCGG
>CAYFTY010000769.1:0-2810 GCA_964346045.1 uncultured Bradymonadales bacterium
CGTCGCGAGCGAGAATTTGTACACGCAGCGTGTCTTCGAGGCTTTTATCCACGGGAACCACGGATGGCACGTGGCCATGCGCCGTGACCCGAATCTCTGCGGTCGGCTCATTCAGTGGCAATTCAAAGCCGCCATCTTCGCCGCTGATCGTGCACGTCTGGTCGATACACACCCGGGCACCCTGCAGGGAGCCCGACCCAGGCACAAATCGTTCTACAACGCCACGGATAGTCGTCTCTTCCACGGCGCGGGTCTTTGCTTCTGTCGTGGATCTTTCCTGCTTCTCCGCGACCGTTGGCGTCTCATCACCGATCGTTTCTGGCGCTGTCGCAGATGCCTGTACACTGGCTGCGGCGGCTTCGTGCGCGACATGTTGCTCACCCTCGCTACAACCCATCGACGCAAGTAACGCCGCCCCGGCGAGTGTGCTCTTGATGTAGGTGCGTGTAATCGACATACATACCCCGTTCATCATCCCTGGGGACTCTATAGCCGATTCAGAGAGACCTTTCAAATCCACTAAATATTTCCGAATTCCAATCGTTTAGAGAGGCGTCTGACCTGCAGCCGCCGAGCGAAGGAAGTTCTACAAGAGTTGTGGACCAATCGTTCAGAGAGGCGTCTGGCCTGCAGCCGCCGAGCGAAGGAAATTCTGCAAGAGTTGTGGACCGCACGGTGTGAGCACCGACTCGGGATGAAATTGCACGCCAAAGGTCGGGAAATCACGATGGCGAATGCCCATATTGAAGCCGTCAGACCATGCTGTGGCAATGAGTTCTTTGCCAGGCGATTCAACGTGAAGAGAGTGGTACCGGCCAACGAGGAAGCGCTCGGGGAGCCCCTCATAAAGCCCGTTTCCATCATGCTCGACCACGGTCGCTTTACCGTGCATGGGGTGTCCGCTAACGCTGACTTCTGCCCCAAAGGCTCGTGCGATGGCCTGATGCCCGAGGCAGACCCCGAGTATCGGCACACGGCCCGAGAACCGACGCACGACGTCGATACTACATCCGGCATCCTCGGGCCGACCGGGTCCTGGCGAGAGGACGATGGCGCGTGGGCGCCATGATTCGAGCACGTCGCAGTCGATGCGATCGCTTCGAATCACCGATATATCGCGCCCGCCGCACTCCCATAGACGGTGAGCGAGGTTGAAGACAAACGAGTCGCGATTGTCGAGGATGACGATTTCGCCTGCTTCTCGCTGTTTCCAGACACCATCGAGCCCATCGAGCTTCATTCGAAATCCTCGAGCCAGCTATTGAGTTCGGTAGCCCAACTCTCACTTCCCGCAAAAATGATGTCGTCGAGAGCCGATACAGGTGCAGCACCCACACCGCTCGAAGTCAGCACGACCGCGTCGGCCTCCTCCAATTCGTCGAGAGAAACGGCACGCTCTTCGACCGGCAAATCCCTGGATGCAGCAATCTCGAGCACTCGTTCGCGAGTCACACCCGGCAGGATTCCTTCGATGCCAGGTGTCACGATCGTCTCGTCGAAGCGCGCCAGAATATTGGCCATCGAGGCCTCGCCCACCCGTCCTTCGGGCGTGACTGCGAGACCATCGTCGAATCCTTCCTTTTGCGCGCGGCGACGAATCTCGAGATTCTTCAGATAACTGGTGGTCTTGTGCTCGGCCAGAACATCATGAGGGTCGTACCAGCCGGGCATCGCGGTGAGATGAACCGTTTGAGGGCCTTTCCGCTCACGCCACGTGGTAGAGATGCGACCGCTCCTCGACACGGTGACCCGCAGCAAGCCGTCATCTCGTGATTCGGGTTCGAGACTTCCTTCGACGTGGATCGCCCGAATCGGATAATCGAAGGCGTTGAGTGAACGCTCGAGTCTTCGCATGTGGCGATTGAATGCAACGACGCGGCCCTCGAGAACCTGCATCGTCTCAAAGAGTCCGTCGCCCCAGAGATAGGAAGAATCATCGGTGTCGAAACTCATTCTTCGTCGCCAAGCGCCAGGAATGAAGCGGCTTTGGTGTAGGCCTCTTTTCGTTCGGACTCCGGCTCCGAATCCGAAACGACGGCTCCGCCTGCCCCGTATTCTGCGATCCCCTCCTGGAGCGTCGCACTGCGAATCAAAACATTACTCACGAGTCTTCCATCAGCCTCGAAAAAAAGGCTCCCGGTGTAGGGTCCGCGTGCATTTTCTTCGAGCTCGGCGATCACTTCAATCGAGCGTGGTTTGGGCGCGCCGGTAATCGAGCCGGGAGGAAACGCTGAGACGAAAGCCTCGAGTCGGCTCACTCCGGGTCGCAGTTCGCCCTCGACAGTCGATACCAGATGATGGACGCCAGCAAAGCTCTCGAGTGCGCAGAGTTCGGTGGCTTCGACCGTGCCCGGTGTGCAAAAGCGCGTCAGATCGTTTCGCATCAAGTCAACGATCATCACGTTTTCGGCACGGTCCTTCTCACTTTGAAGCAAAGCCTCTCGCACTCGCTCATCGGCCTCGGTGTCGTCGGCCATCGGAGCTGTCCCTTTGATCGGACGGGCGACGACGCGAAAACCTTCGAATTCGAGGAAGAGCTCGGGGCTCACAGATGCAAGCTCGAAATCCTGGCAACGCAGGAATCCGAAATACGCCCCGGTCGAGCGTCGTCGCAGAGCTTCGTAAAGCGCCCAACCGCTCCCCGTCCACTCGCCCTCGAAGCGCTCGGTGTAATTGACTTCGAAAACCTCGCCTTCGAAAATCGCTCGTCTCGCCCTCTCGACACGGCGTTCATATTCGCGGTCGGATATCGACAGCCGCGCATTTCGCAGTCTGGATGAGCTTTGCTGCACCGGATGGGTCTCGAATTC
>CAYFTY010000770.1:0-2806 GCA_964346045.1 uncultured Bradymonadales bacterium
CTCGAGGTGGTTCATCGTCACGAGCATGGGACGACAAGCTGGTCATCTGGCGCTCGGCATCGGGAAGGCCGCAGGAGCGACGCTCACATTGATCCCCGAGGAATTCGACGAGCCGATCACGATCGACCGACTCGCGCGCATCCTCGAAGGCTCGGTGATCAAAGGTCTCGCACACGGGCGAGACTGGGGTGTATGCGTGCTTGCTGAGGGCGTGATTGAGAATCTGGACCGCAAAGATCTCGAACAATTTCCACATCTGCGTCGAGACGAATACGGCCACATCATCCTCAATGATGTCCAGCTCGGTAAGATGCTCTGCGAGATCATGGAAGAGAGGACCGAGGCGCGAGGCATCGAAACTCGCTTCACCGACGTGACGCTCGGCTACGAGCTGCGGTGCTCGGATCCAGTGCCTTTCGATATCGAGTACACCCGTGACCTCGGGTTTGCCGCGATCCGATTTCTGGTCGAGGGCGGATCGAATGGCATGGTCATGATCGTCGATGGAAAGCGGCGGTCGATGCCCTTCCACGAAATGCGCGACCAGAAGACCGGAAAGACTCGCGTGCGCAACGTGGATTGTAGCTCCGAACAATATCTCGTCGCGCGGCGCTACATGCACCGGCTCACGTCCAAGGATTTCGACGATCAAGCGGATATCGAGCAACTCGCTGCCGCGGCTCAGTGCTCGATGGAGGAGTTCGTTTCGTACTTCGGTCCACTGGTCGAAAACGAACCCGAGGCCTACTCATGGTCCGATGCGGTTCGAGACGCGCTCGAGGGCCGTTGATCCCATTTTTTACGCGGTTTTTGTCCTGAAGATGAACCCGGGAAGAGAGACCGTGCATCTTTCTCACGCGGGCCGCACTGGTCTGCTCAGGTGAGAGGCACGGCGTCACTTCTGAACTCTTTCCCCTTTTCCCTCCAGCTTCATTTCCCCCATCCCATCCCAGTTCTTTCCGTAGCGCCGTGCTGCTCCGCCTGATCTACGTCAGATCATGAGTAGGATCGGGTTTTCGAGCAGACGCTTGAGTTCCTGAAGATACTCGGACCCTATGGCACCATCGGCCGCTCGATGGTCGACAGAGAGAGTGACTTTCATCGTCGTGCCGACCGTGAGCTGGTCATCCTCGCCGACCACCGGCTCTTTTTTCACGGCACCACAGGCCAGGATCGCCGCCTCGGGTGGATTGATGATCGCCGAGAAGTGATCGATACCGTACATGCCGAGGTTACTCACCGAGAACGTACTGCCTGTATATTCTTCGGGCGTTAAACGCTTGTCTTTGGCCCGCCGTGCGAGCTCTCGGATTTCACTCGAAATCTGCGAGAGAGTCTTGCGGTCGACATTTCGGACGACCGGCGTAATCAGTCCATCTTCGATCGCAACCGCCACACCGACGTGCACGTCTCCGTACTCGACGACGTGATCTCCCTGGAATGAAACGTTCATCTTGGGATATCGCGCGAGTGCCATGCCCGATGCTTTGACGATCATATCGTTCACCGAGATCTTCACACCGGCCTCGCTCTCGGCGAGCTGTTGATTGATCTCTTTGCGTGTCTTCATGGCCTGCGCCATGTCAATCGTCATGGTCAGATAGAAATGAGGGGTCGTTTCCCAGACCTCGACCAGACGACGCGCGATCGTCTTGCGCATCTGCGAGAGCGGTCGTTCGGTGCTTTCGGCCGCAGCGGGCTCAGCCAGCGGCCGTGCCGCCGCGCCCGGGCGCGCCTGGCCGCTTTCGATCGCAGCTTCGATATCGCGTTTGATGATGCGGCCATTGGGGCCCGATCCGCCCACACGCGAGAGGTCGATCGCCTCTTCTTCAGCCATGCGGCGCGCGAGTGGGCTTGCCTTGAGCCGGCCCCCGTCATCGGTCGTCGTCGCTGGCTCGGCCCGCCTGGCTTCATCAGTCTCAGTCGCCTCTTTTTCGACCTCCGCAGACTCCTGGGACTCCGCCCCGTCTTCGGTCGAGTCGCCGTCGCCCGATTCCAGATCGGCAAGGAGATCCGAGATATCCTCACCGTCATCGCCGACGACCGCGAGCGGGGCACCGACCGGTAAGGCATCTCCCTTCGAGGCGATCAACTTGAGGACGGTCCCGTCGTGAAACGATTCCATCTCCATCGTCGCTTTATCGGTCTCGATCTCAGCGATAATCTCGCCCTCTTCGACCGTGTCTCCCTCGCTTTTGAGCCATTCGACGAGCGTTCCTTCGTCCATCGTGGGGCTCAGCGCCAGCATGCTGATGACTTCAGCCATGTTCTATCCTTCTCGTTCGAGATTCAGTCGATGTACGAAGCTCGCTTGACTGCCTGGATCACATCGTCTTCGGACGGCAGATTCAGCGGCTCGAGATTATATGCATACGGCATCGGGATATCGCGCTGATGGACGCGGCCCACAGGCGCGTCCAACCAGTCGAAAAGGTCGCGAGCGACGAAATCGGCCACGCTCGACCCCACCGAGGCCCAGGGCCAACCCTCTTCGACCACGACGACCCGATTGGTCTTCTTGACCGACTCGCGAATGGCATCTTTGTCGATCGGACGTACAGTACGGAGATCGATGACCTCGCACTCCACGCCTTCTTCGGCGAGCGTTTCTGCAGCCTGCAACGAGAGGTGAACCATCCGGCTCCACGTGACGATCGTGCAATCATCGCCCTCGCGCTTCACGTCTGCTTTGCCCATCGGGATCGTATATTCTTCGTCCTCGTCGGGAACTTCGCCCTGGAATCCGTAGAGAATCTCGCTCTCGATGAAGATGACCGGATCCGGATCGCGGATCGCTGTCTTCAGC
>CAYFTY010000771.1:0-2800 GCA_964346045.1 uncultured Bradymonadales bacterium
ACGCTACCGCAGCAGCTCCTGATGCTGAAGGCGGCCCGCGAAGCACTCGCCGGGATTTCTCTGCCCCACGACACGACCGGCGTGTTCATGGCGTACGAGCCCGACGTCGAAGTCTGCCGATACGGAGCCCGATGGCGGATGGGCGAAATTTTGCGCGCAGCCGGTTCGTCGCCGCAACAAGCCTGGCAATGGTACGAGCGCAATCGCGACGCCGTCATTCCAACACTCACGTCAGCCGGGGTGGTCGGGACGATGCCCAACATCCCGGCCAATCGGCTCAACAGCCAATTCGATCTTGGCGGTGCGTCGATCACCCTCAGCGCATCCGGCGAGTCGAGCCTCAGGGCTCTTCGACTCGCGGCGCGCTCTCTGGCGGCGGGCGAGGTCGACGCCGCCATCGTGGGCGCCGTGGATCTCTCATCGAATGAGGTTCACGAACAGGCTTTGAGAGACCTCGGACTACCGACCGCAACCGGCGATGCCGCAACCGCCCTCGTACTCAAGAGATTCGAGGACGCAAGCCGAGACGGCGACGAAATCCTGGCAACGGTTACACCCGGCGCCGGAGGACCCGAGGCTTCGTCCTGGGACAAATTCTTTGGACAGTCCTGGGCAGCCGGCGAATTGCGAGACCTCGTCGCTCAAATGCTTCTGGGTCCGGGCACATTCAGCCGGGGGCAGGTCTTTCCGGTCACGGTCGAAGTGCCGCAGGCGCTGACGCCCGAAGAGCCTGCCCAGGACGGCCCTTCTCTTACGTTTGCAGCACACCGCCCGCCGGTGCGAATCGACGCCCTACCCTCGCAGTCGACCACCGAGCGGCTCAGCTCATCGGATTCATCCATGCAGAAAATGCCAAAGGCCCCCGTCCTTCCCGAGACCGGCACCCAAGACCACACTAAGGGTCACCCAGTTCAGATGCCCACGGTGGGGAGTTCGCCCCAGACCGCGCTTCAAAAAAGTAACGGCGTGCCTCACGGCTATGGATCGCTGCCTGAGGCCAGCGGGTCTGGCCGTCCAGGCTCTTCTGCAACGTCCTCGTCGGCAAACGGATCAGCGACGCCCCGGCTTGCAAAGATGGCCGCATCCGCGAATCCACAAAAGCTCGCGGCATTTCAAGAGGCACTCATCGAAGCCGGAAATCTGCAGCGCCAGTTCCTTGCCAATCAGACCGCCGTCTTCGAACAATTCATGGCGGTACAGAACTTCGGTCTTCAGCAGTTGCAGAAAGCAGCGGGCCGGCAACCAACCCACAACCCCGGTCGCCTCCGAGCAAAGCGAGGAAACTCTTCTCCCACGGGGAAGATGTCTACAACGTCGACAAATAGGGCAACCGGTCTTGGGGCGACGAAAAGCATTGCCGACTGGGACGTCGGCACTCAATCAACCCCATCTCCGGCACCGAACCGAGCGCAGCGAGGAATTGCCTCCCCCGAGGGGAGGCAAAAACACGAAAGCCACCAGAGCCCCAACTCCGGTCCCTTCCGACCAACGGGAGGAAACTGTTCCCCCGAGGGGAAGATGTCGACGAAGTCGACAGATAGGGGAACGAGTAAGGCATCACCTGAAAAGCCCGCCCCCAAAAAGCCAACCCCAGAAGTCCAGGTCATCCCCCCCGACGACCGCGAACCTTTCGGCCCCACCTGGGACCGCGACGATCTGAAGATTCACGCGTCGGGCAATATCTCCGAAATCTTCGGCGAGCAGTTCAAACAACAAGATGGATACGAGCGACAGGTCCGTATGCCTGAACCGCCCCTATTGCTGGCCGACCGAGTCACCGGCATCGACGCTGAACCGGGCTCGATGAACCAGACGGGCACAATCTGGACTGAGTCCAACATCTACGAAGGCCGCTGGTATCTGCATCAGGGGCACATTCCGGCCGGCATCATGATCGAAAGCGGTCAGGCCGACCTGATGCTGATCAGCTATCTCGGCATCGATTTCATCAATAAGAGCAACCGAATCTATCGCTTGCTGGGCTGCGAACTCACCTACCACGGTGGGTTACCTGAGGCCGGCGACACGATGAAATACGACATCCACCTCGACGCCCACGCGGCGCAAGGGGATACGCGCCTGATGTTCTTCCACTACGACTGCCGCGTCGATGGCGAGGTTCGCCTCTCGGTGAGAAACGGACAGGCCGGGTTCTTCACCGACGAAGAACTCGCAAAATCCGACGGTTGTATCTGGAAGCCCGAGACACAGGAGATCGTCGAAAACCCCCGCCTCGACCCACCCTTCATCGAGCTCACAAAGACCAAATTTGATGAAGACGAGGTCCGCGCATTCGCTGACGGACGCCCCTGGGATTGCTTCGGCGACGAGTTCTACTGGGCCAAGACCCACACCCGAACGCCACAGATTCAGGGCGGCAAGATGCTCTTTTTGAGCGATGTCGAGCTCGAGAATCGCGGCGGACCGTGGCAGCGCGGCTACCTCAAATCGACGGTCGAAATCGATCCCGATCACTGGTTCTTCGACGGCCACTTCAAAAACGATCCATGTATGCCGGGCACCCTGATGTTCGAGGGCTGCCTGCAGGCGCTGGCATTCCACCTCACCGCCCAGGGCTACACGCTCGAGCGCGATGGATGGCGGTTCGAGCCCGTCGAAGGCGAGCCTTTTGCGCTGAACTGCCGCGGCCAGGTCACGCCCGAATCGAGCGTCCTCATCTACGAAGTGTTCGTCGAAGAAGTCATCGACGGCCCCGAGCCGACGGTCTATGCAGACTTGCTCTGCACGGTCGACGGCCTCAAAGCATTCCACGCACGACGCGTCGGTCTGCGCCTCGTCC
>CAYFTY010000772.1:0-2799 GCA_964346045.1 uncultured Bradymonadales bacterium
ATGAGCGCGCCGATTCTGCGACCTCCAGACGCAATACGTAATGGAAATCGATGGCTTCGTGCTTTTGAATCGAGAATTTCGTTTCTTCGTTGGCGTCAACCATGCTCTGCGCCTCGCTCTTCGGGAGTCGGACACAACTTTCGCATGAAAGTGGTTTTCCTGTCGACAATGACTCAAAAAATGGTATGAGGGCACGGAAGGAAGTAGTTGACAAGGGCAAAACGACCAGCCGGTATGTGGCTTTCCGCGAATCCGACAAATAAAATTTTCTTCGATTTTGAAGATTTGCTGGCCGTTTGCGTCTTAGAAGTGCAATTGAAACGTTTTGCTCGCGTCGAAAGGGCGCATTTTGACACGGAAGTTTCCTTAACCAACAGGGGTTTTTTAGTATGCGTGCATTAAAGATTTTTGTAGTACTTGCAGTTACTCTTGGCTTTTCGGCCTCCGCCTTTGCTGAGCGTGGGCTCGGGGGCATTTACACGAAGCGTAATCTCACCCAGGCTCCAGGAAGCCTGAAGATTCTCGCCGGCCCTGCCTCGCCTCAGTTGATGGGCGGCAGTATCCTGCGCAACACCGACGCTGGTTTCAGCTACCTGGACCCGTCGGTGACGACCGACCCAGAATTGCCCTCGGAACTCCAGCCAGATAGCGAGATTTCGCTGAACATCGGCGCTGTCTACGGGATCACCGATAATATCGAAGTAGGTTCGCTCTTCGCACCACTGCTTCTCTCGGGACCCGAGGGTGCAGACCTCTATCGCAATCCGTCGGCCTTCCTGACCTACGGAATGGATATGGGCAACTTCGACATCGGTGTCCGTGCAACCGCGATTCTTCCAGTGCAGGAAGATTCCGACTTCGCGCTGAATCCGGGAGTCCCCGTTCTTTTCCGCGGTAGCGGATTCCGTCTCGACACGGGTGTCTACCTGCCGATCATCTTCGGTGATGAGACGCTCATCAGCCTCAATATTCCGGTTCGACCGGCATTCCAGGCTACGCCCAACATCTTCGTTGGTCTCGACACTGGATTCAATATCTTTGCACTGAGCGGGCCAGAAGGTCTCGATTCGCAGCAGACTGTGCCACTCGGCGTCTTCGGTGGATACACGCTGCTCGCAGGCGGTCGTGTCATCGACCTCACGCTGTCGTTCACTTTCGACCAGGCTCTCCTGCTCAGCGCTGAAGAGCCTATCTCGACGACGCAGTTCAGCAACTACCGTCTGAACGTCGGTGGTAACGTCGCCATCAAGTTCTGATCGTCATCTGACGAATCAAAAAGGCCGACCCCATTCGGGTCGGCCTTTTTGCTTTTGGCACTCTCATCTTCCTCAACTTGCCTCCCCTGACTCGCCCCTCTTCCGCTCTTTCACGCCCCCTGTCCCGGACCCTCTCGTCACTCTATCTCAAACTCCACATGATAATGATCGTCGTGTCTGACCCACACTCCGGCCTTATTGAATCTCAACTGCTTCACCTCTCGCCCATTTTCAGCCTCGAAAAGAAGCTTCTGAAGCTCGGGCGCCAGGATGATCTTCTTGATCCTCAACCCACTCTCTCGGGCATGTTTCTTCAGCGTCAGCAGGTGTAGCGCAATCGCGTCGAAGTCGATGACCATCTCGTCGAGTCGCCCTTCTTTATTGAACTCGACGGTGTAGCCAAAGCCGTGAAAGATGGTGTGGGGAATCACGGCGACGGCACCGTTCTTTCTCACAGGCACCATGAAATCGACGACGAGGCCGTTCTGGTGTGTGCGGTGCGGATAGAACTCGCCGCCCTCGGGCCAGCCTGTCTCGCCGTAGATAAAGTAGAGGCTCGGATCGAGGTCGTAGAGCTCGTCGTAGGTCGCGATCACCGCATCTCGCACTTTGTCGTGCACGTATGTGCGGCCGATGAGTGAACCCAGGCGCGAATACGTCTCGAAGTTCGGGCCTGCCGATGGCAGTCGCTTTCCGTGCTTGAGATAGCCGTTCGAGGCGCTCTCGTGGCTCTCCGAAGGCGTTTCATCTTCGAAGCCGCGCAGGTAGTCGTTTCCGAGGTGAATCACGAGCCAGCTCGCGCCGCCGAGCACGAGAAGCAATAAGAGGTTGTCACCGCGACGACTCTTGGACATGCCTCATCGTGGGGAAATCGAGGTCAGGATCTGTTGAAATCCGGGGTTCACCGTATCCCAATCTTCATGGGTCGCCTGGGTGTAGACGAACACATCCCAGGTTTCGCCCGAGAAACGATGAAAATCACCCCAGTGAGGGACTTCTTCGCCCACCATCGAAATCGCGAAATCGTGACGAATTCTGGGGCCGACGCTCCCTTCGATCGAAGTGGGAGCGGTCGTGACACGGGTCTTGCTCACTTTGGCGAGCCCCTCTGCTTTTCCCATGAGGCGCTTGATCTCTTCTTCGCGAACGGTAATCGCTTCTTCGGCAAATCCTTCGAGCGTCATCGCATCGATCGGATGGATCATGGTGAAGACGGCGATCGCGTCTCCCGGAGAATTCACGGTCAGTGACCGGATGGTGACGTGACCGTTTTTTTCAGTCGACTGGTCTTCCACCGTCCAGTTGCCCGGATATTCGAATTTGACGGCCTCACCCTCAAAGCTCGATGGGTTCGACGTATCGGGAGATCTCTCGCACGCGAACGCCAGCGTGATGAGCAACCCCAGAAAAAACAGGCGAATGTTCAAAGGAACCTCTTGGTGCACGTGACCCAGCATAGCAGACGCGGCCAATTTTTCACCGTCCAAACGTGCAAGCTCGACCGCGCGGTCCCTGGGGTCGTCACTTGACCAACTTGTAGATC
>CAYFTY010000773.1:0-2792 GCA_964346045.1 uncultured Bradymonadales bacterium
ACTTCGTACTCGTTCGAGCGCGTCGGGCGTCACGTCGGCTCCGCCCTCGAGCATCTCGCTGAACACCCGTCCGGTGCGTCGTTTGGGCCCCAGAATGCCAATCCATCGGGCATCGCTCGATAAAATTCCCGGCAGAGCCGCGACGTCGAATGCGAATCCGTGTGTCATGATGACGACGCGTGTATTCGCAGAGATATCGAGCCCGGCCGCATCGCTCGGTCGCTCGAGCGTGTGGGTCTTTCGAGCGCCGAACTTCTCGCGCAATTTCACGGGATCTGTCGAGGCCACGCGGATCTGCCATCCGAGTGGCTCGGCGACTTCGGCCAAAGATGCCGCGTCATCGCCTGCACCCAGAATGAGGAGGTCGAGTGGCGGCGCCACATATTCGAAGAGCACCTCGGCCGAGTCTGCGCCGCTGACGATTCGCACCCCAACCGAGCGTTGTTCTCGATGGGCTTCGCCGGCGTAGCTCTCGAGGCTCGCTTGTTCGACGAGTTCTGCGGGCCCTGCGTAGTGATGGCGCAAGACGAGGCTATCACCGGCTTTCATGGCCTCCTCGATGGACTCCAGCTGCCGGTCGAGGAGATCGGATGGGGGTAATAGTCGCACTTTGACGATACCGTCGCAGCCGGTGCCGTACTGACCTACGGGATAAAATTCGTTGGCCCGGGTATCGAAAGCGACGGTCTCGGGGCCTTCTTCGACCCAATTCCATGCGTGGCGCGCGACGTCTTTTTCGAGGCAGCCTCCGCTAATGGCGCCCGTGTAGCTTCCGTCTCGGCGAATGAGAATGCGCGCGCCGGGCCGTCGGTAGCCCGAGCCGCGCAGGTCGACGACCGTCCCGAGGACCGAGTCGGGATCACGCTTCCAGGCGTCGATAATATGGTCGAGTCGGTGCATGTCAGACTTCAGATTTCGGGGAGTTTTTCACTCTGCGTATTTTAGTGGAGATGGGCTCTGTGGTCACGGGCCTCTACGCCGGCGTCTCCTTGCGCAGTGACGACAACTCTGGACTCACCTATACTCGAAACACTTCTGGGACTGTCGGCCGGTTACGCGCATCTCATGGATGGGCCCGATGCGAGAGGTAGAGTGAAGACGAAAATCATCATGATGACCATGCTGGCGCTGGTCTTTCCGGCGACGGCGTATGCCGATGAGCCGATCTACAGCTTTGGGTCGAAAACTCGATGGCAATCGTTATTCGGGCCGACAACCGGCGGCAGTTTCGGCTCACCAGGCGGTGGAGGTTTCGTAGGCGCCGAGCTCTCGGTGAATCGCATTCGAGAGGGTATCTGGTGGGGCTTTTATGGCGACGGGGCCTATGACTTCGGACAGGAGTCGGCCCTGGTCACCGCGGGGCCCTCGGTCGGCTGGAATTTCTTTGGCGTCGACGGCGGGTTTGCGCTGCGCGAAGGCGACCAGACCGAACTCGGGCTCCAGGGGCGCTTCCTCGTCACGATCGGATTTTTCGGGCTCTACGGACGTTATGTCCACCTGCCGCAAGGCGACGAACACATCGGACAGGCTGGCGTGTATTTCAAAGTTCCGATCTGGGCGTCGCGTGCCGAATAGACGGGCTGGCAACATGCCTCGGTAGAGGCGAGTGAGGCTTGATGAAGTTCAAAATCAATGGAGAAGAAGTCGAGGTCAAAGTCCCCGAGGACGTGCCTCTGCTCTGGGTGATCCGAGAGGAACTCGGGCTCAAAGGCACGAAATTTGGCTGCGGCAAGGCGCTCTGCGGCGCCTGCACCGTTCATGTCGATGGCAAAGCCCGACGCTCTTGCAGCATCGGAGTTGGAGACATCACCGGGCGAGATGTACGCACCATCGAGAGCCTCGCTGCAGGCGATGAATTGCACGCCGTCCAGAAGGCGTGGGTCGAGCATAATGTGCCGCAATGCGGCTATTGCCAGGCCGGCCAGATCATGCAGACGGTGGTCTTGCTCGAGTCCAACCCCAACCCGACCGACGACGATATCGACGCTGCCATGTCGGGCAATATCTGCCGCTGCGGCACCTACCCCCGCATTCGGGCCGCCATCCATCGCGCGGCCGAGCTGCTCGAGGAGGGCGCATGAAGAGACGTGACTTCCTCAAGGCGAGCCTTGCTACGGGCGGGGCATTCATGCTGGGCGTGAACTTTGCGGGGTGCGGAGGGGGCGATGCCGCGCGCATGCGCCAGACCCTCGAAAAGACCGGCAGCTTCCAGCCGAATGCATATATCACCGTGACTCCCGACAACCGCGTGCTCGTGGGTGTCGGCAAGACCGAGATGGGGCAGGGCGTCTTTACCTCGCATGCGATGCTCGTCGCCGAAGAGCTCGAGGTCGACCTCGAAAACGTCGAGCCGCATCATGATAACGGACCGCCATTTCAGACCGCTGGCAACCAGATCACGGGGGGATCGACGAGCCTCGCCCAATCCTTTGTACCCATGCGCCGCGCGGCGGCTTCGGCACGCGAGATGTTCATCGCGGCCGCCGCTGCCAGATGGTCGTGCCCGAGCTCAGAGTGCCGCGCCGAGAACGGCTTCATCGTGCATACGTCTGGCAAAAAGTTGCGGCTTGGAGAACTCACTCGAGACGCAGCGACTCAGGAAATCCCCGACGACCCGCCGATCAAGGACCCGAAAGACTTCAAGATCGTCGGCACCGACTCGCGGCGTGTCGACATGCTCGAAAAGATCACGGGCCGCGCGGTTTTTGGGATCGACGCCGACGTCGAAGGCAAGTTGATGGCGATCATCATCAAGCCGCCGGTGATGCACTCGAGCGTGAAATCGCTCGATG
>CAYFTY010000774.1:0-2790 GCA_964346045.1 uncultured Bradymonadales bacterium
CGGCACCAGCCTGCTGACGCAGTGCGAGGCCGAGGGTTTCCGCAAGATCACCTGGCACAAGCGATATCGCTACGATATCAAGTATCGCGCGCTCCTTGGCGGGACGCGCCGCGAGATCATCGAGTCGATCGAAGATGGCTTTCCACGATTGCCTCCGGGGTGCGCGATTCAGCTCGAGAGGCGTGCTCAGGAGTACGTCCTCGACAACATCAAGAAGTCGATGCCGAATAACGTTCGCGGTCGTGCTCGCGAACTCGCTGAAATCGCCGAAATTCGTGGCGAGGGCGTGATTTTGTCGGAGTTCCTCGAGGCCGCCGATCTCGAGCTCGACGACGTCTATGCTCGAGCATCACACTCGTGGACTGACCTGCGCCGACGAGCCGACCTATCGTGGCCCGAGCCCGGCGATTATACCGAGGATGCATGGCTACGAGGGGTTGCTCGAGGGACCTATATCGACGACCTGGTGCGGCTTCGTGAATGGCGAAAGATGACCGAGGCTGATGAACCACCTCGAGAACTAGACATCGAGACGGAGGAAGGCCGGCGCAATCTGATGTTGCTCAGCATCTTACGGAGCGACTTCACGGACCTCGACGAGGCGGATTCGTTCATGCGTAGCCTCTGGGAGAACCACTCGGTGCGTTTGGAGTTGATGCAGCTTTTCGAGGTGCTCGAAAACCAATTGAGACACACCTCACAACCGCTCGCCGAATTATCGGACGTGCCCCTCAGATTGCACGCGAGCTACTCGCGCGATGAGATCATGACAGCGATGGGGCAGTTCAAAGATGGTCGCCTCTATCAGCCTCGAGAAGGCGTTGTCTGGTGCCCCGACCGCCAGACCGACATCTTCTTCGTCACCCTTCAAAAGACAGAAGAAGAGTACTCGCCCAAGACGCTCTATCGCGACTATCCAATCAGCGAGCGACTTTTCCACTGGGAGTCGCAACACACGACCAGCGAGGAGTCAGCGACCGGCGCGCGCTACGTGAACCATCGCGAGATGGGGACGAATGTGCTGCTCTTCGTGCGGCAGCAGAAGAAGATCAACGGGTTCAACCAGCCCTATCTCTTTCTCGGCCCGGTCGACTACGTGCGACATCAGTCCGAGCGACCCATGCAGATTGTCTGGGAACTACGCGAACCGATGCCGGCCTGGTTCTACCAGGAAGCCAAGATTGCCGCGGGCTAAACTACTGCAAGTCTCTGAAAAAAATTTAATAAAGGCGCCGATTCCTAGCCATGCTAGTGCGCGGCCAATCGGGGCCGTTTTCGGACTGGAGATCGGTCGGGATGACCGCGATCTTGTTATTCATAACCGACATTACGGCCTTACGGCCAGCTACTGAGACGCCTTGCGGCTTACGACGTTCCTTGCTTTTCTGATTTCAATACTCTTCTTCGGCTGCTCTGGGCCTGATGACAGCGATGACTCCACAGATGCCTCGACGTGTGAGAGCGGCGACGACGGCTGTCCCTGCTACGACAATGGCACGTGTAATAGCGGTCTCCAGTGCGTCGAAGATCTGTGCATCGACCCGAATGCGGTTACCAATGACGCCGGATCCGATGACGCCGGATCTGGAACAGATGGAGGTACCGAACGATGCCCCGTCGACGAGGGTGCGGAGCGCAGGTGCCAACGGCGGCGCCTCATGGGGATGGTCTGGAGGTTCAGCCCTTGGCTGACGCCCATGTAGCCTGGCGATGGACTTCTTCCGGTATCACTCAGAAGTCGTCGGGGGCGATGTCTTTGGTAAAAGGCACCTCTTTGCAGGCGGTGCTCGCGTCGGCGACCGGCAAGGGGCCACAAAGGTCTACCACCGTCAGTTTTTGAGGGTCCGTTCCTCGAGTTCCGCAATGACCAGATAACGGTTTGTGACCCAGCCGTCATGACGTATATCCTGATTGTTACCAGCGTCCTCCACGGCATTCGGAGTAGATAGATGAGACATTCGTTGACATGGAGTGTGCTCCTGATCGCAGGCATCTGCTCAGCAGCATGCAGCGCGTCAAAGACGAAAGGGGATACTCTCACGGACGCACCCGTAGTTGAGGTGGTCCCCGACGAAAAGTGTCCGGCGGTGGAGCCGGACCTGACCACGGTCATCGGCGCGGAGTTCGACCGAGGCGACCTTCGGATCAGCGTGCGAACCTCGACGGCCTGCAACAATCATGAATTCACCGTCGCCACGTGCGACGTAACCGAGGGTACGACGACGTACCGAGTCAGCGAGACCAACGATTGCGAATTGCCCAACGACGGTGTCTTGTTTCACGTTCTGCGGATTGAGCGAGACCAGCTCGATGGGGCTATCCGCGTCGAAGGTTTCGACGACGAAAGGGTCACGGTCTCCAGATAACCCATGAGCAGACCCCGCGTACCCCCTTCGGCCGTCTCGCGGGCAGTGGGCGAACAGCGAGGCGAGACGGTGGGTGGATCTAGACTCGCGCGGGTCCATCCCTCTTCCGTACCGATACATTTTCGTTCGAGACGAGACGCGCGCGAGATGGGTGGGAGCGTTTGTCATTAGTCGTATGCGTCCGGCAGACCCCGTTCTTCCGCAAGCTGCCCGTTCCTGATATCTCGGTGTTTGGGTAGTCCGTCTTCGGCGGACTCTTGGGCCGATGCTGCGGCTTCAGTTCTTCAGCCCCGCATCAGCTCGTCGACGATCGCCTTCGACCGGGTGCGCCGCAACGCGGCGTGGCGTTCGCTACGAAGGTAGTTCTTCTCGACCGCTTTGTACTCGACCTCGCACGGCCCGCGGATCAGGTCGGTCGCAACGT
>CAYFTY010000775.1:0-2789 GCA_964346045.1 uncultured Bradymonadales bacterium
ATACATGGCGCCCGAGTACATCGAGCGTGGCGAGGTCACGGCGCGGGTCGATGTCTATCAGATGGGGCTGATCCTCGCCGAAATGATCATGGGAAGAGCAGCGATCTCGCGCGAATTCAAGATGTACGCCTGCTACGAAAAGGCACTCGCAGGCGATCTCACCCTGCCCGAGCTGCCGGGCAGGCTCTCGGAGGTGCTCGAGCGATCAGTAGCTCGCCGACCTCAGGATAGATTTGCCAACGCCACCGAATTTGCCGAAGCCCTCGAGCATGCGTGGCTCGAACACGACCCCATCGACCGGGCACCCGCACCGGTGACTGCGCCGGACGAAGGGGTCGAATCGGCCGATGAAATCGAGCTCGATCTCGAGAAGTTTCCAGAGCCCGATCGAGAGCCCGAGCCGACGATCGACACCGATCGTCCGACCCATCCATGGGTAGGTCGTGTCGCAACACTCATCACTGTCTTCGTCGTAGCGCTGGGTGGAGCCTACCTGGGAGTCGAGCTGGCTGGCGACGATGAGCCCGACCCGAGAACGCGCAGCGAGCTACCCTCTGCATCGATCGGATCGCCATGTCGCAACGACAATGACTGTTCGTTCGCCTCGGGTCGAAACCTCGGCTATTGCTGGGGCCCAACCGACAAGACCCCTGGCATCTGCACCATCGAGTGCGATGGGACGTGCGCCCCCAAGAGCGCAGTCTGTATCGGCGAAGACGAGGGACGTTGTGCCGTCCTGGCAGGAGCTGCCGGCTGCGGCATCGGCACTGCCCAAGAACGTCCGCTCTTTGTGCCGCGTGGTCGTGTATCACGCCATGCCGAAAAGACACGTGAAGTCTGCGTACCAAACCGCTAAAATTAGAGTCAGAAACTTTCAGAAAGATATTCTCAACAGGCCAGGGAAGTTCTGAGAAACTGATGGCGTGGAGAGGAGTTTGATGCTGAAGTCGATCGCTACAACCATCGCACACGCACTGGCCGTGCTCGTGATTGCGTGCCTGCTTTTCGTGATGAGCGGAAGCTTTTCGTCGTTGACGATGCTCGCCTCGGCACTGGGCGATCTGCAGGTCTGGATGATGGTGGGGACAGAAGTCACCATCATGCTTTTGATCGCAACAGCACTCTGGATGGCATTGCTCGCGATCAAGCCCGATCGCGACCGCACGACACGCACCTTCAAGGTCTCGAAGGGCTCGACGATGCTCGAGTTCTTGATCGTCTTCCCGGTCTTCATGCTCTTTTTGATGGGGCTCAGCCAGCTCACGATCAACAACACCGCATCGATTCTGACGTCTCTCGGAGCATTTCAGGGTGGGCGCGCCGTCTTCATCTGGGAGCCCGAGTCACGCATCGATCCGACGTCGCGGCGATTCACGTCGCGTCGCGAGGTCGAAAGCCGCGCCCGAGCAGCGGCCTCACTCGCGCTCGCGCCGGTCGTGCCGACGAATTACACGGGGTCGGGGGCGGGAATCTCATATACACCTCGGTGCAATACCAGCGATTTTGACGCCGCGATCGATGCCATCTATCGACAGCTCGGGTCTTCGTTTACGAGCTCGGGTGTGATCGGGGCCGACGAGCGCCGGCACGATATGACGTCGACCTTCGATGGGCAGCTCTCGTTCCGTGCCCGCGCGATGCTGAAATTGCCGATGGCGTGGTGTTTTACGGATGTGCGTTTCAGCTATTCGGGCAGCCAGGTCACGACCACGGTGCGCTACGAACACGAGAATCAATTCGGTCTCGTCGCTCGCATCTTCACCGGCGCCGACAAGGAAAATATTCACGGGCGAGATGGCTATTTCACCACGCTGACAGCGTCCTACACGATGCCGATTCAGCGGACTCCCAACACTGAGGATCCGCTGCCATGAAGACTCTACGTTCCTTAGATCGATTACACCGAGACGAATCAGGGGCCATGGTGATCCTCGTCCTCGCGATGTGCATCATCCTGCTGATGCTCTCGTGGATGATGTACGACGCCGGCGAGATGAGTCGGTCTAAACTCAAAACCCAGGCGAGCGCTGATGCAGCGGCGTATTCGCATGCGGCCAAGCGGGCCGAGTCGATGAATCTCATCGTCTACGCCAATATCGCCAAGTCGATCCTTTTCTCGTATATCGGCACCTACTTCGGTGCGTACCAGGCACTTCTGGATACGCTCGACTACTATCGAGAGACTTGCTTCAACACCGATCCACCGCCACCCGACGATCTCTACTACAACTCGTATATCTGCGAAGGCTGGGTCATCGCATCGTTGCAGGTCTACAGCCAGAGCCTCGAGATCGGCTACGATGGCGAACTCGAAGAACTCTGGGAGGCAGGTCAGGGAGGCATCGACGCACTCGACGATTTCCAACGCGACGTGACACGACGAACGCCCATGCTCGCCTGGGTCGAGGGTGCGACTCAGGCCAAAACGAACGGCGCGGACATGGGCGTAACCTGGCCAAACCCCGAGGGCGGCCCTCGCACTGGCTCGGATTTTCGAGGTGCGATCCCGAGTGCAGATATCCCGTTCGGCATGCGACAGAGCATCTCGGATGTCGTCGATTATCTGCCGGTCGAACGCTTCCCGGCAGACGGTGATGCGAGCTGGCGCAATCAGTTGTCGGGATGCTCGACGCGATGGTCGATGCCCGGTGGGTACAACACGAGCCCGGGGCGCACCAATGCCGTGTCGCGTGATGCATACATGCGCAGCGCAGTGAGCTGTGATGCCGCTGCGGCCCGAGCATTTGGTGGACAAGACGCCTTGCCCTACGTGTTCCGCGAAGAAACCT